>JANMBZ010000122.1:0-5895 GCA_031360765.1 Chitinophagaceae bacterium | reverse complement strand
GAGGTTAATTTTTGGTTAAGCAATTTACTGGTTCATACAACGTAAAACCCAACTTGTCAATTCCTTATAATTTGTTAATAAAAGTTAACAGAATTCCGCTTTTATTTAGTTTCTTTGCCAGCGTAAAACAAACTATTATGAGAATGAAAAAAATTCTATTCCTTTTATTATCTGCATTTGCATTTCAATTTACTGTAAATGCGCAGGTAACAACAAGCGGTATTTCGGGAATTGTTAAATCTAAGACGGGAACACTTTTACCTGGAGCTTCTGTAACTGCAACCCACATACCAACTGGTACAGTTTACACAGCTATTGCCCGTGTAGGCGGTCGTTTTGATATTAGCAATATGAACCCTGGCGGCCCATATAAAATTACTATATCTTTTGTTGGGTTTGAGTCTGATACAAGAGAAGATGTTTACCTGAGTTTAGGTGAAACGCAGGCTTTTGATGCCAGCCTGGTAGACAAATCAACTAAATTAAGTGAAATTACTGTAGCTGCTACAAGAACTACTGCAGGCAAAAATGGTTCAGAAACTACAATCGGAAGATCTAAGTTGGATATAATACCAACGGTGGGTAGAAATTTATCTGACTTTGTTCGTTTTACCCCTCAGGCAAAAGTTACCGGCCAAAGTATTTCAATTGCCGGTCAAAATAACAGGTACAATAGTTTTTTAATTGATGGTGCAGTCAATAATGATGTATTTGGATTAAGTGCTTCCGGTACAAACGGTGGCCAGGCAGGTACACCTCCAATAAGTATTGATGCAATTGACCAGATTGTAGTACAGATTTCTCCTTTTGATGCAGCTGTGGGCAATTTTACTGGTGGTGCAATAAATGCTATTACAAAATCTGGTACTAATAATTTTCATGGTTCGGCATATTATGTTTTCCGCAACGAAAACCTGGCAGGCAAAACACCAACTTTTGGTGTACCCGACAGTGCCAGAATAAAATATCCTAAGTTTCAAAATAAAACCTATGGCTTTACAATAGGTGGACCAATTATTAAGAATAAAGCTTTCTTCTTTTTAAATGCCGAAAAGCAACAGGATAACAGGCCACAGCCATACACCGGACCCGAAAGTGTTGTTGACTCAGTAAATAAGTTGGTTAATTTTGTAAAATCAGCCTATGGATATGATGCAGGTGACTGGAGAAATAACGAAGATAAAATTGACAGGATAAATGTTAACAGCCGGATTGATTTTAACATTAATTCTAAACATAAAATTACTGCGAGTTACCGTTACACCAAAGCAGAGCGTATTAACCCGAACCGAAGCAGCTTTAATGGCTCTACCGGTTCAATAGCTTTTGTAAATGGATCTCAGTTCTTCCCTTCTATCACTCATTCGGGTAATTTAGAGTTAAACAGCAAGTTTAACAATAAAGTGAACAATAAATTCAGAGCTTCTTTCACAGATGTAAATGATAACCGTGGCACGGTGGGTGATCCATTTCCAAGTATTTCAATAGCTGCTTATAATGGTGGGCCAAGTTATACAATTGGTTCTGAAATATCTTCAACAGCCAATATACTTAAACAGAGAATCATTAACCTGTATGATGTATTGAAATTCTATACAGGTAAACATGCTTTCAGTGTTGGTGCCGACGTTGATATTAATAAGTCATACAACTTATTCATCAACAGAAACTATGGCGCATACACCTATAGTGCTTTAGGGCCTTTACCATCAGCTAGTAATGGCTTCGCCCCACAATTAAGCCCCATTCAGGCTTTCATTAACGGCGCTACACCTAGTGGTTATAGAAGACAATACTCAATCGTAGATCCTGGAAATAAAGGTGGAGATGAAAACAACACCAATGCTGCTGCTAATTTTAAATCGTTACGTTTAGGATTCTTTGTTAACGACGACATTAAAGTAACAAATAACTTTACCCTAACTTTAGGATTAAGAGCAGACAAAACATCTTTTTTAACTGATCCTCCTGGTGATCGTTTCTTCAACGATACAGCCAAAGCCATCATAGCACCTTTCTACAATTTACAAGGTGCCGTAAGTGGCCAAAAATTTACTCCAAAATGGATATTCTCTCCAAGACTTGGCTTTAAGCTTAAACTTGACGACGAGCAGGTTGTAATTAGAGGTGGTATAGGTATATTTGGTGGAAGAACGCCGTTGGTATGGCCTGGTGGAATTTATCAAAATACCGGCACTTTAGTTGGAGAAATTAATACCAGCGTAGCCAATAATGCTACTGGCCTTCAGGCTCCCGGTTACAACGGAGGAGTAAAGTTATTTGGCACCAACACACCGTTGCCATTTAGAAGTGATATAAATAACCAATTTACACAAGCCGATTTTGGGTTACCTGCTAACTTACTTACCCCGCAGGGCGATTTAAATATTATAGCCAAAAACTTTAAATTACCAGCTTTGTGGAGAACCACTCTGGCTGCAGATAAAAAATTAGGAAGCGGCTGGACTTTCACTACGGAGATATCATTTAGCAAAAACATAAATGAAGTAGATTGGGTTAACGTAAACTTTAGACCCAATTCAGGTTTAAAATCTACCGGACCTGACACAAGAGATATCAACAATACTGCTAACTCAACAGGAAATGGTGTACCTACCAGGTTTAATTACAGGCCTTACAGTACAGTTGCATCTGTACAAAACCCTTATAGCAATATTATTTTAATACAAAACACAAGCGGAAAAAAAGGCTTCTCTTATAATTTTACAATGGGAGTTGAAAAAACTACCAAAAATGGTTTCCAGTTTAATGCAAATTATACTTACGGAAACTCACAAGTTAGAAATGAGGCCACCAGTTCTGTAAATACCAGTAACTGGAGCTTTATTGAAACTGTTTCAGGCAGGAATAATTATGGTTTATCTACTTCAGATTTTGACCTGGGTCATCGCATATTTGCATTGATTTCAAAGAAATTCACTTATGCAAAAGGACATGCTGCTACAACCCTTACTTTTACCTACAATGGCCAATCGGGTAATCCATACAGCTATGTTTACTCAGGCGGTATGGTTGGCGATGGTGTTACAGGTAATGATTTAATGTATGTACCAACTAACAGGGCTCAAATGGATAATATGGTGTTTATTTCAACAGCCCCAGGTGGCTCTTCGGCCGCTGCCAATGCAGCAAATATTGTTCAGCAAAAAGATGATTTTGAAGCTTTTATTAACAGCGATCCATACTTAAGAAAAACAAGAGGTGATTTTGCAAAACGCAATGGGGCCAGATTACCCTTCACCAATATTGTTGATATGAGCTTAGCCCAGGATTTAATGTTTAAAGCAGGTAAAACAACCCATAAATTAACATTTGCGTTGGATATTTTTAACTTTACAAATTTAATCAGTAAAGATGCCGGGCGTAATTACTTTTTAAGTAACGATCAGGCTACGGTAGTTTCGTTCAGGGGTTACCAAACAGGTACTACAACGCCTACTTTCAGTTTTAATAAGCCAAACTTTAACAAAGCCTACAGTATCAACGACGTTCAAACAAGTGCTAATACAAGTGCCCGTTGGAATGGTCAGGTATCAATCAGGTACAGTTTCTAATAATTTAAAAAGATAAAAAAACCGGTCAGCAAAACTGACCGGTTTTTTTTATGTATTCCTGATTACTTATTTACAAATTACCAATTACCTATCCTAACCCCACCCCCATTTTAAAAAATCCGGAAATGCCTTGGCCCAGGTAGGCACATCGTGGCGGCCATCTTTTATTTCTAAAAATTTAATATCGTTATTTCTGTTATAACCTTTATCAACAAGAATATCTATAAAACTTATCGTATCGTCAATGGCATCAATGATGCCATTGTTGTTGCGGTCGGCAGTTTCATCTAAAGTACCCACTTCAAAGAAAAATTTAAGCCAGGGATACATATTTTTATCCCGGGCAACCTGGCGATGCATGATGCGGTTTTTGGTTTCATCAAAATCTGCATCATCCTGGTCCTTATCACGCCACCAGAGCGATCCGCTAAAAACCCCCACTTTACTAAATTCCAGGGGATGATTCCAAACAATATCCAGCGCATGTAATCCGCCCAGCGAAAAACCTGCAAAGCATTTTTCCTTAAATGAATAAACAAATAATTGCCTGCGGATAAAAGGCATCAGTTCTTCCAGAATAAACCGGGTGTACAAGGCAGCTTTGGCTCCACGCCCCTTATAATCGGTGTACCTGGCAGTACCATATTCGTTTTTTCGGTCTGCAGAGCAATGTATGCCCACACAAAAAAGATTTTCGATTGATTTGGTTTCGTATAATTCATCCAGTATATCTTCAAACTTCATCTTCACCAGGTCCTGCCCATCGTTTATGAGTAAAAGGCTCAGGTTGGCCGCATCAGCATGTTTGGGAGGAAAGTAAAAATCAATGATCACTTCACGATTTAAAAAGGAGGAAGAAAAAACGTGATTTTCAACTAAAATATTAGCCGCTTTAGGTTCTGACATATCCTCAAAAATAAGAAATTAGCTGATCATTTTATGCTGCAATAAATAGTTTGATGCTTATACACCGTTGCAGATTTTATTTATCAGGTATCTAAACATAATTTGTTTTATTGCCGCTTACAAAATATATTTGAAGAGGATACTATTTCAAACTACAAACAAACTTAAAAACTAACTAAAAACAGCACTATGAAAAAAATAGGCGTATTATTTGGTAAGGAAAGAAGCTTTCCGGAAGCATTTATTGAAAGGGTAAACAGCAAAAATGTAGAAGGTGTAATGGCCGAAGCTGTACGTATTGATAAAGTGATGCAGGGCGAGCCTTCGGGCTATGCTGTTATTTTCGACCGCATATCACAGGATGTACCTTTTTACCGTGCGTTTTTAAAAAATGCAGCTTTGTGTGGCACTACCGTAATCAACAATCCATTCTGGTGGAGTGCCGATGAAAAGTTTTTCAACAACTGTCTGGCTACAAAAATTGATGTGCCTGTGCCTAAAACAGTTATACTTCCTTCAAGAGATTTACCACCCGATACCAGCGAAGAATCTTTCAGCAACCTGGCCTATCCAATGGATTGGGAAGGCATATTTAATTACATTGGCTTTCCGGCTTACATGAAACCTTTTTCGGGAGGCGGATGGAAGAGTGTTTACCAGCTTAACAGCATGGAAGAATTTTTTGAAAAACATGCCGAAACAGAGCAACTGGTAATGATGCTGCAGGAAGAAATTAAATTTGATGAATATTACCGATGCTATTGCATTGGTGGCAAATACGTACGCATAATGCCTTACGAGCCACGCAATCCGCACCACTTGCGTTATGTGGCCGATTTTAAACCCGATGCAGAAAGGTATAAATTAATGGAAGATATTGTACTGCGTATCTGCCATTACCTTGGTTACGATTTTAATACCGTTGAGCTGGCAATAAGAGATGGTGTACCTTATGCCATTGACTTTTGCAACCCTGCACCCGATGCAGAAGTAAAAAGTGTTGGACAGGAAAATTTTGACTGGGTGGTAGAAACCGCCGCAACCTACGCTATTGAAAAAGCAATGGAGCATAAGGATAATGCAGATAATTTAACCTGGGGCGATTATATTAAAAACAGCGCAGCAAAAAAGAAACTGTATAAATAAAGGTTGAAAAATTATTTAACCATACAAAACGATGACTTTACCGAAACGCTGGTAGAAGAGCCGGAAAGCCCTATTGGGTTTACCTATGCCGATTATTTAACCTGGAATTTTAAAGAACGCATTGAGCTGATAAGAGGCAGGATATTTAAAATGAGCCCGGCCCCTACTTTTAAACATCAGCAAATAGCCGGTAACATATTTATAGCAATGTATGTTTTTTTGAAAAACAAGGATTGTAAAGTATTTATTGCACCGATAGATGTAAGGC
>JANMBZ010000085.1:0-19882 GCA_031360765.1 Chitinophagaceae bacterium | reverse complement strand
TATTGATCAATGCCTGCCAATAATTTTTCTCCGGCCAAACTGATGTTTACATCTACCAGCCGTTTATCTTTTTTGCAAATATTCTTTTTTGCAAGTCCTTTTAAAACAAGGCGGTCAACAATACGGCTGGTGTCGCTCATTTTATCAAGCATACGCTCACGTATCTGCAAGGTAGAAATTGGTTTTCCTGCCCCCCTTAAAATGCGCAGGATATTATATTGCTGTGCAGTAATACCTTCGTTATCGAATACCTTTTTCATCTTCTCATTCATCCAGTTGTAGGTGTAAATAAGATTGATGATTCCCTTTTGATATTCGTTGCGGAATGATGGCTGGCTGATGTCTTGTTCGATACCCATATATTCAGGTTAGTTATCTGTTATTGAATTTGTATTTTCGGGCGATTTATCAAATTCGTTGATATAAATTTTTACCATAATCAGGAAATAGCTGATAAGTAAAGGTCCGAAAATGAGACCCATAAATCCAAAAAGATTAAGGCCCACAATAACCCCCAACACGGTAATAATTGGATGCACATCGCCCATATATTTCATCAGTTTTAAACGGGCTATATAATCAACATTGCCGGTAACAACAATACTGTAAATGGTAAGGCCGATTGCCGGCCAGTTACTACCATGTATAAACAAATAGGCAACCAGCGGCACCCAGATGATCATGGTGCCTACCAAAGGAAAAAATGCAAATACACCGGTAACAAAACCCCACAGCCCCCAATCCTCTACACCAAATATCCAATATCCCAATGCTGCAAATGCACCTTGCACAATACATATAATAGGTATGCCCAAAGCATTTGCACGTATCATCATTTTGGTTTCGCCGGCCAGCAGGTTTACGTTTTCATGTTTTAATGGTATTACTTTACTCAGGTATTTTTCCATTTCACGGCCATGCACCAATAAATAATAAAACAAAAAAAACATGATGATGAGATTGGTAAGCAAAGTCATGGTACTGTTTATTACAACAGGTATGTAGGTAGATATTTTTTGTGCAATATTTTTTGCACTTTCGCCCGATAAAACAGTAACGCCGGTTTTTTCATGAATCTTTTTAGATACAGATTGAATGCTTTTTATGATCTGATCCTGGTTTTCGGCAATGGCACTTATTTTAGGAGAAACCAATGCCACGCTTACATACACAGGGATTGCAATAATTACCAGGTAGCATAAAATAAACAACAAAGCTGTCCATCCCTTTTTCCATTTTCTTTTGTAAATAAGTTGAAAATACAGGCTACGGCTTAAAATATACAATGTGATACCGCCCAGCAGGCCGGGTATAAAAATGGTAAGCTGGCTAATGAGTAACACTGCTATCAAAAAAATGAACAACAGTATCAGTATCTGCCTCAGGCGCTCATTAAAGCCGGGTTGGTTCATAAATTCATTTTATTAATGATGAAAACATTACTCCTGCCAAACAGAAACTCCTTCGCTGCAATTGGCACAAATATCAATATTTTTTCTGCTCTTCATCAGCTCATTTCTAAATTGTTTGTAATTATCGTTATGCCAAATTTCTTTAAACGATTGTGTTTTTAAATTGCCCAGTTGATGAGTGGCATCTTTATCAAAACAACAGGGCACTACCAAACCATCCCATGTAATTACATTGGCGTGCTGCAGTTTCCAGCAGCGGTTAGCTAGTTTGTTTTTTGCAGTGTAATACCCATCCGCATTTTTTTTATAGCGGCTGTATTTATCGTTGGTTGGTATAAGGTTGTTTGGGTCGGTTTGATATTCGTAAACCTGTGCGGTTTTAAAACGTACTTCATCAACACCCACTTCTTTTGCTAGCCGCTTTATATCTTCAATCTGGTGTTCGTTTGGCTTAACAACCAAAAACTGAAAAAAAACGAAAGGCGTTTTGCTGTTCAGCTCTTTTTTCCACTTCATTATATTTTTTGCACCCTCTAAAACTTTTTCAAGATTTCCACCAACGCGGTATTGCTGGTACACATCTTGCGTGGTACCATCAATAGAAATTATCAACCGATCCAAACCACTCTCCACCGTTTTTCTCGCCGCATCATCATTTAAATAATGTGCGTTGGTTGAAGTGGCTGTGTAAATTTTTTTATCGCTGGCATATTTCACCATTTTTAAAAAATCGGGGTTCAGATATGGCTCGCCCTGAAAATAAAAGATGAGGTACAAAAGCTCTTTGTGAATTTCATCAATTGTTTTTGTAAAAAAATCGTTTTGCAGCATGCCGGTTGGTCGGCTGAATTGCCTTAGGCCGCTGGGGCACTCCGGGCAACGTAGGTTGCAACTGGTAGTAGGTTCAAAAGAAATGGAAACAGGATAACCCCATTGCACCGGCTTGTTTAATAAGCGACTTGCATAAAAACTACCAAGCACTTTAGTACCGTTAATAAAGCGGCGTAAAGTAAGTTTGCTTAATAAATTTTTTGTATCGTTCCAATTAATTTGGGGCATGGGCAAAGGTACGCCGATTGAGGGTTATTTATTAAGCACAACTCCCTGTATGTTTTCTTTTTTAACAAAGCCGATATAGCGTGAGTCGAGGGCATTGTGCCTGTTATCTCCCAAAACAAAATAACAGTTGCCCGAAGAAGGTGTTGGAATTGTAAATCAGAGAAGCATACTGTTAACACATACAGTTATCCAAAGAATTATTTATTGGAGAGCACAATATCGCATCTGTTTCATTCAATTTTTCTTCATTGGCAGCAATAAAAAAACCAGCACAAAAGTACTGGTTAAGTTTCAACTGATTTTACAGTTTAATCATTTAGTGAGGTCGTTTCTTCTGTTATTTTGCTTTCAGGGTTTTCAATTTTAACCTTGGTTGGCGTAAACAACAATGTGTTTTTTGTAAAATTTTCGTAATTATTAAAAACAACATTTAGTGCAATAAAATTCATTACGTAAGCCTGTGTTTCGGATGGCAGGTATGCCTTTATATCCCAAAAATCAGGATTGGTTTTACCAGTCTTTTTCATGGCCTCCCAAACATTACCCACACCGCAATTATAGCTGGCAACCATTAATAACAGGTTATTGCTCAGGTTGCGGCTGCGGTCTTTTAAATAACGGGCAGCGGCATAGGTTGATTTATTGAAATTTTTACGATCATCTTTAACTACAACAGGCTTTACCGCAGGTGTTTTTAAAGCAGCCGCTTTGGCATCTTTCTTTTTTTCAACTTTTTTATCAGCTTCTTTAACCTGCGCTACATATTTTAACCCATATTCTTTGGCTACTTCATCCATAATTTGCCAGTAACCAACTGCGCCGGCGCTTGAAACGGCGTTGGCATTAAAAGCACTTTCAAGTGCCAATAAAACTTTAAGCTCCTGTGGTAAATTATGTTTTTTTAAAATTGCCGTAGCCTTTGGGAAATATTTTTTGCTGCGGTTGTAGGTGCGTATCAGATAAGCTCTTCTATTGGCTGAAAATTTTTCAATGTAGGTTGCAGCCTGCTCTTCATTGCCTGTAAGCACCTGGGGGTAAATCACATTGGGTTCCAACGTTATAAAACTTGCATTATCTTTTAAAGCCGCTGCGGCTAAAAGCTTTTTTTTAGCAGTATCTGCAAAAGGATTTGCTTTAGCTGCACTGGATAGTGATAAAGTAAAAAAAAGTATCCAAACTGCTTTGGATACCTTTAAATACGAATAAGTTTGTTTAATCATGCCTTCTTCTATTTCAATGGGGGTTACAGAATTAAATACGGGCTTACACTAAAACGATAACCGAAACACATTATTGCCCTTTCACAAAACTTTAAGAACTTTAAGATCAAATAAATTACAATGGTTTAAAAAAATTGAAAATGATTTAAGAAAACTTTATCAAATTGATAAAAGTATTTATAACTACTTTGTAACCCGTTTAACACCACAAATTATAGCACCCCATCCTTTGGCAAAAAGAAAAAAAAGTATTCTCAAAACTATTTTAGTTCCCTTGTTACTGTTGGCTTTTATTGCCATTGCAGTTTACTACATCAATGATTATTTTACAAAGCCCCGGTTTATACGCTACCCCGCATTTGGTATTGATTTGCCTGTAAATTATGCCATACACGGTATTGATGTAAGCCGCTACCAAAGCAATATTGACTGGAAAGCTGTACAGGCCATGCAGGATAAAAAAGTAAAAATTGGATTTGCTTTTATTAAAGCTACCGAAGGCCTGGGCCGGGTTGATAATGGCTTTAGACGAAACTGGTTTAATGCCAAAGAAGCAAATGTACCCCGTGGCGCTTACCATTTTTTTGTAAGTAGTAAAAGTGGCAAAGCCCAGGCCGAAAATTTTATTGAAACCGTAAAATTATCCCAAGGTGATTTACCACCGGTGCTGGATATTGAAACAGCAAACGGTGCATCTGCTGCCGATATTCAGCAACGTGCAAAAGACTGGCTGCTGATGATTGAAAAGCGGTATAAAGTAAAACCGATCATCTACACCAATGTAGATTTTTATGAAAATTTTCTGGCGGGCAGGTTTGATGATTACCCTTTGTGGGTGGCACATTACTATGTAAAAGATAAACCCCGGATAAAACGCAACTGGCTCATTTGGCAGCACAACGAAAAGGGACATGTAGATGGCATTGATGCTTATGTTGACTTTAATGTGTTTAACGGAGATAGTGCCAACTTTAAAAAAATGCTGCTGAAATGACAAAACAATAACTTTAACTTTAGTGTTATTGGTTAGGTGCAAACAACAAACCGGTTATGGAAGACGAAACAAGAGCATTTTTAGTAAGAATATTAAATACTGTTGCCATTGTATTAATATGGATGATGGCGAATGTGTTTATTGGCATTTATAAGGGCTTTGGCTTTTTTGAAAACCAGCCCGACTGGAGAAATTATGTTTATTACGTTTTTCTGATAGGGAGTTTTATTTTTTTAGTTATTCATCTAAAACGCAGATGGAAATTATAGTTCTGCAAAATTTCTTCAATAACCCAATTGCAAATGACTAATTCCTCAACTTAACTGCTATGATCGGCTACAATTACCCATTTGTTTTTTATCTTTTTAAACAACAATGTAAAGTGGCCGCCTACATCACCAATGCTCCTTGTTAAATGCCATTTGCCTACCACAAAAAAATACATCACCGATAATCTTTTTACTTCCATCAAATCAAAATCAAGTTTGCCCATGGCAGCCGTATCGGGGTATCCTTTTTTATAATTATCCAGTGTTTTTTGCCAGCCATACGTAACGCCGCTTTTACCAATAAACATCAACGAATCGCTTTGCCAGTAAGTTTGCATAAATTTTTCTTTATCACCTGTATTCCATGCCAGGCGTTGCTCTTCAATAAGTGTGCGGATGGTTTGTTCGTCTTTGCTTTGTGCCGATGCAGATGCACAAAATAAAATTATGGCAACAAAAAAAGAAAGAATTTTTCTCATACAATTTAGTTTAAACTATAAATATAAATAATCGCCAACCAATTAACTAATTAACGGATTAACCAATTAACCTTAGTGCTTATGATGCGGTGATGAGCATTTGCTTCGATGGCAAAGTACATAGTTATAGTAGTGTGCACTGATGATACATACAACTGCCATGATGAGTAATGGTATTTCGTAAGCGGTAAAAAACTGTTTGAGTGTAAGAAATACAAATCCCACAGAAAAAATTATCACCGGTTTAAATGAATGGTGATGTTTTACATAGCCATGAAAAAGCGAATAAGAACCAACTACAAATGCAAGCGCAATCATACCCCATTCAAAAACCAGGTTGTGAACAATGTTGATGCCGAATATGGGCAGTGAACTTACAAGCACTGGCAATAAGGCGCAATGAATGGCGCAAAGTATGGAGGTTCCGATGCCTAAAGCATCCCAGTTTAATTTAATGTTCATAATGAGGCTGGCGGCAAAGATAAGATATTTGCAATAATGTTGCAAATATTATGTTTCAAAGAAATCTAAAATCTACAATCGTAAATGTAAAACCTCCAAAGGGTGTAAATTTGCGTAAATTATTTTTATGACCAAAAGGAACAAGTGGATTGTGATTTATGTTGGATTTTTTTTAGTGCTGTTGGGCGTTTTTTATTTGCTGCTGTTTAACGATTACGATTTTTCAAGATCGAACCTGCAGGTACGGAATGATAATGTTGAAAATTTTTCTTTTATAAACCAGGATGGAAAAAAAATTACTGAAAGAGAAGTAGAAGATAAAGTATATGTGGTGGAGTATTTTTTTACAACATGCCGTGGTATTTGCCCCATGATGAATGCCAACATGCGCCGTGTTTACGAAGCATTTAAAGATGAACCCGGTTTTATGATCCTGTCACATACCTGTATGCCCGAAGTTGATAGTGTGCTATTGCTGAAAGCTTATGAAGAAAAAATGATTGACGGTAAACTGAAAAAAAACGGTGACGGATCTTACGAGATTGAATACGATACAGCAAGCCAAAAGGAAATATTAAAAAGTGAAAATTTAAACTGGAATTTTGTTACCGGCGATAAAGCCCTGCTTTACAAAATGGCCCGGCAGGATTACGGCATTGACGATGGTAAGCCCAACAGCACGCAATTAATGAAAGACCAGTTTATACATACCCAGTTTTTTGCTTTGGTAGATAAACAGCGCCGGGTAAGAGGAATGGTTTACGACGGGCTAAATAATGATGAGGTAGATAAATTGATAAAAGATATTAAAGGGTTGCTGAAAGAGAAAATAACAACAAAACATTTTATGAATGGGTTTAGCAGTGATCCTAACTAGTAAGTGGTGAGTCGTGAGTAGTGAGAAACACCCTGATAAAAAAAGCAGACTGTTTCTTTAGCATACACCAAACTCACGACTCACTATTCACGACTCACGGCTTCATGTTTTTAAAATCATCATTTAACTTACGCAGAATGGATACATTACTCGACATACTTAAGAAGAACCAGCTCAGCATTACCGAAGGAAGAAAAAAAATACTGGAACTGTTTTTAAACAGCCCTGGTGCATTGGCGCATGCCGATATTGAAAAAAATACGGATAGTAGCTTTGACCGTGTAACGGTTTACAGAACCCTGCAAACCTTTGTAGATAAAGGCATCATCCACAATATACCAACAACTGATAACTCTATTTTATATGCTTTGTGTAAAGACAAATGCGAAGCAGGCCACCACCACGATAACCATGTACATTTTATCTGCGATGTTTGCGATAAAACAATTTGTATGGATCATGTAAGCATACCTGAAGTAAAATTGCCTAAAGGATTTAAGCAGAAGCAGATTGATTTGGTGATAAGCGGCGTTTGCGATCAGTGTAATCGCAGATTAAGTTGATTAAAAATGATTTCGCAGATACCACCCCAATGTTTCAGAAAGCTTGTTTTTGGAGACACTGTTACAACACAGAAAATCAGCGAAATCTTCTCTAATCATTTCAATCAGCGATTCATTTCGGTTTTCACAAACTCCATCAACACTTTAATCTTATCCGGACTAAAATCAAATTTCAATCCTGCAGTTTCAAATAATTGAGGTAAAGTTTTGGTGCCGCCTAATGCAAGTGCTTTACAATAATTATCCAACGCCAGTTCCTTATTTTGTTTGTATTGCATCCACATACCAATAGCACCCAATTGTGCAATACCATATTCAATATAATAAAACGGTACTTCAAATAAATGTAACTGGCGCTGCCAGTTATTGCTGCGATAAGTTTCCAAACCGCTGTAATCAATTACATCATCCTGGAATTCTTTCAGTATTTCATTCCAGATTGTGGTGCGTTCTTCATGTGTATGTGTGGGATGTTCATAAATCCAATGTTGAAATTTATCAATAATGGCAATCCATGGAAAGATGGTAATCACTCTTTCTAACTGATGTTCTTTTGCTCTTTTTAAATCATCGGCATCTGTAAAAATTGTTTCCCACTCATCCATGCTCATCAGTTCCATGGCCATGCTTGCCACTTCTGCAATTTCCATTGGGTATTCTTTAAAGCCATTTAACTCTAAAGGGTGTGCCAGAAAAGAATGTATGGCATGCCCGCCTTCGTGCAGCATGGTAGTAACATCATGCATTTGCCCGGCGGCATTCATAAAAATAAATGGTGCACCACTTTCGGCCAGCGGACAGTTATATCCGCCCGGAGCTTTGCCCTTGCGGCTTTCCAGATCCAGGTGTTTAAGCTGCTCCATTTTTTTAAGGCACTCGCCAAAAAATGGCCGCAACTTGCTGAAACAGGCACTTGATTTTTTAATAAGTTCTTCACTGGTTTTAAAAGGCACCAAGGGTTTTATGCCTGCCGGCTCTGCTTCTATATCCCATGGGCGTAAAGTATCCAGACCAAGTTTTTCTTTTTTATTTTGGTAGATGATGTTTACAAGCGGCAATACATGTTGCTTTACCGCATCATGAAATTGAAAACAATCTTCTTTAGTATAATCAAAACGACCGAGTTCTTTAAACCGGTAATCACGGTAATTTGCAAAGCCAGCATTGATAGCTTCCTGGTTTCTCTTCCCAATTAAATTATCGTACAAATTATTCAGCGCTTCTTTATCAACCAATCTTCTTTCATTTATTTTCCGGTAAACTTCTTCTCTTAATTTCCTGTCGGGATTTTCTAAAAACTTGGCAGCTTGCTGTAAAGTATATTCCTGGTCATTTACAGTTACCATCATCTTACTAGATATAACGCCATACTGCTGCTGCATTACAGCAAGCTCTGCCTGCAAGGGAATATTTTCTTCTCTAAAAAGTTCTATGCTTTTACGCATACTGCGCAGGTAAGTAAAATATTTTTCTGCATCCAGTTCTTTTGCTAATGGATGATTCACTAATTTTTTATTTAGCGCATCGGCAAAGGGTTGAATTTTTGGCTGTATTTCCATACAGAAATAATTAAAAGCTTCTTCCAGCATTTTATTTTCTGTATCGCAGGTCATTTTTATCTGCCGCCAGCAGGCATCTTCATTAATCATTGCTTCCAACTCACTCTGGTCTTTAAGCCATTGCTCCAGGCTTTCTTTTGTATCAATATTTCTATCTAACAAATTTTTAAAAAAGGGTTGCAGACTTTCCCAATCTGTAATTGTAAAATCTTGCGGAACAAAATGGCGGGGCAATTTTTTTATATCGGCTGTGTACATAAAGGTGAGTGGTAAAAGGTGAATCGTGAGTTTGTAGTCTTGAAATTCAAAAATCCTGCCGCATGTTTGGCAGGATTTAGAATATTAAGAAAATCTGTGTTAATCTGTTTAATCAGTGTAATCCGTGTTCTATCTCTATGCCATTTTCCTAGGCGTATTTATTTTACGGGCCGGTGCATTATTTACTGCGGCAGTTTTTGCGGCAGATGGTTTTGCTTTTACTGTTTCTGTTGTTGCTGCATCTCCTTCTGGTAATTCAGATAATTTTATCTCCACATCATTGGCTTTTAAAATACCAAACCATTTTACCATCTTCTTCATATCACTAGCATAAACACGGCTAAAGTCCATAGTGGGATAAACTGTTTCAAAATATTTTTTTACCGCTGCGGCATCGCCTTCGGCGGGCATTTTTTCGGTACTGGCAGCCATGGCCGTAAATACATCTACCAGGTTTACATTATCAGCAGTTGTAAAAACTTCTATACTTTCCAGGTGAGAGAACTGGTGAACACGGGTGCTCACAAATTTTGTGCTTTTATCTTCCAGCGATTTTACAACACCACCATCTGCTTTTGAAGATAACAGTTCAAACAATCCCGGTAAGCCGGTTACCGATACCAATTTGCCATATTCCATAATTCGTTATTTTATTTTTAGGGCTGCAAGTTAATTCTAAAAAGGCAATTTATCTATTTGCTAAACTTCAATGGGTTAATTACGGGTTAAAATTGTTTCACTTATATATATGCAACTACAAACAAAGACTGCTTTTACTTAAAAAAGCTGCTTTGTGCGCTAGTTTTTTCTCAACTCATCGTCTAACATAGCATACAAATGAAAATTTATGAGATTAAGACCGGTTCTGTTAGTATTAATTTTTACTGTGGCTACAGTGGTTGCAAAAAGCCAGAATATATCGCTTACAGGTAAAGTTGCCAATAAAGGCGATAATTCGGCTGTGGTGGGTGCCACAGTAAAGTTGGTTTCATTAAGAGATTCATCGCAGGCAAAACTTGTTGTAACTGATAAAAACGGAAACTTTGTTTTTAATAATTTAAATGCAAGCGGCTATAAACTCTACATCAGCTTTACCGGTTACGAAAAAATTGAACAACGGGTTAACCTGCAGGCCAGCAATATTACACCACTTAGTTTTAGCCTTGCAAAAGTATCTACCAATTTAAGTGATGTTACTGTAGTGGCAAAAGCTGCACCGGCCAGGCAAAAAGGCGATACTACTGAATATAGTGCAGGCCAGTTTAAAGTAAACCCCGATGCTACTGCCGAAGACATGATAAAAAAATTACCCGGTGTTACGGTTGCCAAAGATGGTACCGTAACTGCCATGGGTGAGCAGGTAAGAAAAGTAACAGTTGATGGTAAAGATTTTTTTGGCGATGATGCAACTGCAGCGCTTAAAAATTTACCTGCATCTGTAATTGATAAAATTCAGGTTTTTGATAAACTAAGCGATCAGGCCCAGCTTACCGGTTTTGATGACGGCAACTCTGTAAAAACAGTAAACATTGTTACAAAATCGGGTATTAAAAACGGACAGTTTGGAAGAATTTATGCAGGTGCCGGAACTGATAGCCGTTATAGTGCCGGAGGCAATGTTAGTTTTTTTAAAGGAGAGAGACGGCTTTCGCTTGTTGGCAATTTCAACAATATTAATTTACAAAATTTTGCATCGCAGGATTTGTTGGGTGTAACCAGCAACAGCAACAGCGGTGGTGGCGGACGAGGCGGTGGCAGAGGCGGACAAGGCGGCGGCGGTGCAGATAATTTTAATGTGGGCCAATCAAGTGGTATCAGCAAAACAAATGCCTTTGGGATTAACTTTAGTAATGTGTACAATAAAAAATTAACGCTTACGGGAAGTTATTTTTTTAACAACAGTCATAACAATAACGAAAGCCTTACAAATACAGAAACATTTGCTTCGCCTAAAAATCAGTTCAGCATACAAAAGAGTAATTCAGTTACCGATAATACCAATCACCGTATTAACCTGCGGTTAGAGTATAAAATAGATTCGGCCAACTCAATTTTTATAATACCCAGTTTAAGTGTTCAAAAAAATAAATCAACATCATTCTCTTCTTTAAATACGTATGAAGATGTTACTGATTCTGTAAATAATTCCTTGTCTAATTCTTCATCAGACAGAAACGGTTTTAACATCCGTAACAACATTTTATTTCGCCATTCTTTTCCTAAAAAGGGCCGCACTTTATCTTTTGGCTTTAATACAACCTTTACAAAAAATGATGCCGAATCAATCACTGATGCCAAATACCGTTATTATGATACTGCTGGTGTTTTTACAAAAGATTCGGCACAAAACAGGCTGAGCGATAACAATACTAATGGCCATACAATTGGTGGTAACGTGGCTTATACAGAACCCATTGGTAAAAAAGGGCAGTTACAATTTGACTACACATTATCTGTGCAAAAAAATAAAGCCGATCAACAAACCTTTGCTTACGATGGCCAGAAATATACCCGGTTTGATACTATACTTTCCAACAGGTTTGATAATAGTATTGCAACCAACAATGCAGGTATTAGTTACCGCCTGGGGCAAAGCAGGGATGAGCAACTTTCTTTTGGCGTAAACTTTCAACATGCCAGGCTTGAGAGTCAGCGCATTTTTCCTACAACAACATCGGTAGATCAATCTTTTGCAACTGTATTGCCTAATTTAATGTGGCGCAAAAAACTTTCAACCAATGTTAATGTACGGGTGTTTTACAGGGCATCAACAAACTTTCCATCCATAAGCCAGTTGCAGGATGTGGTAAATCTCAGCAATCCTTTGTATGTAAGCAGCGGCAATCCGGATCTTAAACAATCATACACTCATTTTTTATCGGGCCGTTATGCATACAGCAATTCAAAAACAAGCAAAAGCTTTTTTGCCAATTTATTTTTACAAACAGCAGGTAACTATATTTCCAATGCAACTTACATAGCAAACAAGGATACTGTTATACAACAAAATATTGTTTTAAAAAGAGGATCGCAACTTACAAAACCGGTAAACCTGAATGGGTATAAAAGTGTACGTACTTTTTTTACATACAGCATGCCGCTTAAGTTTATAAAAACAACTTTAAATGTAAGTACGGGCTTTAGTTATTCTAAATTACCAGGTATGGTTAGTTATCAAAAAACTTTTACAAACAGCTATGCATACAATGGGGGCGTGGTTTTGGCAAGTAATATAAGTGAGTTTGTAGATTTTAATTTATCATACACAGCTAATTTCACCAATTCAAAAACCAATACAAAAATCAGTACCACCAGCAAATCTGTAAACCAGGTTATTGGTGCGCAGGTTAACCTGTTGAGTAAAAAAGGCTGGTTTGTACAAAACGATATTTCGGGAAATACCTACAGTGGTTTATCGGGTGGGCTCAACCAAAGTTTTTGGTTGTGGAATGCAGCCATTGGTAAAAAATTCTTAAAAAATAAAGCAGCAGAATTAAAGTTATCTGTGTTTGATCTGTTAAAACAAAATCGAAGCATTACCAGAACAGTGGCTGATACATATATACAGGATGTGCAAACACAGGTATTGCAACAGTACTTTATGCTTACATTTACTTATAGCCTTAAAAACTTTGGTGTAGCAAAAGCTTCAACCAATACTGAAAGAAATTTTGGAGGAGGCAGGCCCGGTGGTGGTGGCGGTTTTAATCCGGGCTTTTAAGTAATTTGCTGTACATAAAGAAAACGTTTTGAACCAACCCGAATTAATTGAACAACTGAAACTGGGAGATGAAGCGGCTTTTAAAAAGCTGGTTGATGACTGGCAGGATATGGTTTATAATACGGCTTTAAGTATTATGCAAAACGAAGATGATGCTGATGATATAACGCAGGAGGTTTTTATACAGGTGTATAAATCGGTGAATTCTTTTAAGGGCGAGTCAAAATTTTCAACATGGCTTTACCGTATCACTTTAAGTAAAGCACTTGATGCAGCAAAGAAAAAAAGGCGTAAAAAGCGTTTTGGCTTTATGCAGGGTTTATTTGGTGCAGATGAAGCGGAGCAGGTACATGCAGTAGAATTTAATCATCCGGGTGTGCAGCTTGAAAAAAAAGAAAGAGCCGGTGAATTATTTAATGCACTTAAACAAATTCCGGATAAACAGCGCATTGCTTTTACACTGCATAAATTGGAAGGACAGAGTTACCAGGCAGTGGCTGAAATTATGAATACCACTTTATTTGCTGTAGAATCTTTGATGAGCAGGGCAAAAAAAAATTTGAAAACAACTTTAAAAAATTATTACGATACTAATATTACTGAATAACAATAACGCTATATGAACCGTAACGAAAATATAAATAAAATGATTGAGGAAGCACTGGGCAGTGTGGATGATGCAAAACGTGCAACACCCAAACCTTACCTGCTTACCCGTATTAACGCACGGATGAGCAAAGGACCAGAATCTGTCTGGGAAAAATCAGCTTGGTTTATAACAAGACCTGCAGTGGCTTTTGGAGGTTTATGTTTAGTTGTACTGATTAACACAATGGTAATTTTTTACAGCAAGGCAACAATATCGGTTGCAACTACCGATATGGCGGTACAAAATACTACGGATGAATTTTCTTACACAGGGATAACTATTTACGATAATGATAACACAGCACCATGATAAATAAACAAAACAGAAGTAAAATTTTTCTTGCTATTATCGGCATTTTACTGGTTGCCAATATTGCTCTGGTTTCTTTTTTAATATTCAAAAAAGATGACAGCAGGCATTACAAACGCATGGATAAGAAAGTTATGATTGCCAATTTTTTAAAAAATGAAATTGGTTTTGATACGGTGCAGCTGCAGCAATATGATACACTGAGCACCAGGCATGCTGATAACATGAAAAGAACCATGGACAGCTTACGAACTGCAAAAGAGAACCAGTTTAAAGAATTGGCTGCAGCTGGTTTCAGCGATTCTGCCATGAGCCTTGTTGCTGAAAGATCTGCCATCACGCAAAAAGCAATGGAATTGCGGATGTTTAATCATATCCGAAAAATAAGACAGCTTAGTAAACCGGAGCAGTTGCCCAAATTTGATTCGCTTTTTGGTAAAATGTTAAACAGGAGAGGTGGAGATACCCAAAAAAAGCAACCAGGGAAATAATTTTTCGACAGTTTTTTTAATGACTGTCGTCTAATAAATATATTCTCCATTTTTTTAAAAAAATAAACATGAAAAAACAAATTGTATTAATGGCTTTTGCAGCCATGTTCAGCATTAACGCTGTTAATGCTCAAGGCGGAGGTGGCCAAAGAATGACGCCGGAAGAAAGAATAAAAATGACTATTGAAAAAATGGCTCCTTTAAATTTAGATGCTGCAACAAAGGTGAAATCAGATGCAATAATTACTGATTACATTAATGAGCAGCAAAAAGCAATGGATGAAATACGGGCAGCCGGCGGAGACCGGGATGCCATGATGGCCAAGCGTAAAGAACTGGCTGATGCAAGAGACGTTAAGTTAAAAGCAATTTTTACAGACGCACAAATGAAACAATGGAAAGATGAAATTGAACCCTCACTTAGGCCGCAAAGGCCTGCCGGTAGCGGCGGTGGTGGAAAATAGCTTTAAAGGTGAATGCGAACAAAAAGGCCCTGCAATTAATTTTGCGGGGCTTTTTATTTTTCAGAATGGTAATAAAAAAATGCCCCGCAAGAATACGGAGCATTACCTCCCGATAGCTATCGGGACCAAACCTGTATAGCCAACTTTCCTATATCAATCCTTTCCATCTCATTAAACCTGCACCACCTAACATGACTGCGGCAAATAAAACAATACCAACCGGCATATTTTCTTTGCTATTCTCCCGATTGCTATCGGAATCTTCTTTTAACTGCGGTATTAATGTTGCATACTGTGCAGCCACATTTGTTTCTTCATCATTTTTTGCAAGGGCTTCATCCTGCCAGTTGTTAATGTTTGTACCGGTTAAAGCGGTAAGTTCCATCAGTTCTTTTTTCCTGCGGGCTTTTAAATCCTGCAGGTATTTTTTACCGGCAGCACAATTAAAATCTCCGGTGGCGGGATGTGTAATAACATACCTGGCCTGGAAGGTTTCTTTATTAGGCGTAACCTGAAACATAAGATCCTGAGCAAAAGATTTTCTGTTGTAACGAAAGTGTAGCCTTGTGAAGTGAACGTTCTTACTTCCATTATCCGGCTCATCATTATCTACATCACTGTAATCACTCCAGTCTTTGCCGGCAAGCCACCAAACGCCACTCTGTACAAGGTCCTGTTCGCTGGGTGCTGTTGCAATACAGGGGTCGCAGTGGTAGTAATTCTGCGGACTAACATCCCAGGCATACTCCAGAAAAGCTACGCTTTTATCTTCCCTGTTCCATTGGTTGGTAAACAGGTTACCATAAAATGCCCGAAAGTTTTTTTGAACAAACAGCGGAATGTTTTTGTTACTGGCAATTTCTACATTGCGATAGTTGGTACTTTCAATACGGCCGTTGCGGGTGAATGCATACACAATCAAATCCTGGTCGCCATCGGCATTGGCCATACCCAAACGTATGGGCAGCATAAATTTTGGCGAGTTAAAACTTATCTGTATCGGGCGTAAAAAATTGTTGTTGAGTTTCAGCTTTTCTTTTTCATTAACCTTTACTACAAAAAACTTAAGATTACTTTTTATGTAAGGCTCAAGCACTTCTTCAGCACCTTCCGGAATTTTATAACCGTTTTCAATTAACCAGGTTTTAAGGCCACTGCTTTCTTTGGCAGATAAAATTAAAATATCGTATTCGCCTACCAAATATCTTGCTTCAACTTTTACTGTTGATCTTTTAACACCATAGGCAGAAGTAACAACCACTTCGTTCATTGATTTATCGGCCATGGGTGCTTTCATTTCATCTTTCCCATATCCGTTACATGGGTTCTCATCCCAATATTCAACCAACCTTGGAGCACTGTAATCATTCAGCCTTTGAAAAATTGATTGTTCAACCACTTTAATATCATCTTTACGCAGCACAACCGGTACCGGTACCACCATTGCAAAATCTTTACTGTCGCCTTTAAAATCGTTGTACATAGTGATTACGGTTTTGTTGCCGTCACGTACCAGTATAACCTGGCTGGTTTTGTTTTTCAGCGTTCCATCAGCCTTGCTAACATAAAAGCCGCAGAAGGAAAATAATATGGGAGCAATAGCCATGATGGTCCCGATAATTAAAAGTTTCTTTTTCATAAATTTCTTTTTTAACGTTTAATAATTACATGTATGATTTTGAATAAATAACCTGCATAAAATTATTTTCTTCTTGTGTGTATGGTTTTGATTTTGTCCATTCAAACTTGCGGGCTTTAAAAAACTTGTCAAGTAACGGCACAAGCGGTTGTGCAAATACCAGCACTAAAATGGGGGCGCCGTTCATAAATTTAAAAGCGGTTAAATAAAATGAAACTGCGGCAATAGCTATGCACCATAATATTCTTGCAAGCCTGTGATCTGGAATTGTTTTAGGATCGGTTATCATAAAGAAAGAAAAAAGCAACAGGCTGCCGGTGCTAACCGATTGTACAAAATAATCCATGGGCCAGCCGAGATAAATGATTTGTCTTAAAAAGATAAGGCTTGCAAATGTGCCGAGGAATGCCAGTGAAACATCCAGCTTTTGAACTCTTGTTGTTACAATAAATCCAAAAGTAAAAACCCCAAACATAAGCACAGCGCCGCTTCCCCATTGACCCGGGCTTATCCAGGCATTGCCTGTAAACAATACTGCCACAACAATACCCAATGCTGATGGGTTAAAAACATGCTTGCCATTAATGCGTAAAATGTATTTTGAAAGGATGGAAACCGATGCTGCCAATACAGCTACCCACCAAAGATTTGTTTTTAATAAGAGGCTTAAACCAAAAGAAGATATAAGTATTGAAGGGATTCCATTTTTTAAGCGATTTGAAAAAGGTATATTTCTCTTGCCTAAAAAAAATTCAGCTGTAAACTGTGTTGCAAGGCTGGTAAAAAAGTAAGTGAAATATAACCAGCTTTCATTTTTCCAATGCAAAAAGTAAATGCCATAGCTTAAAAAAATGCTTTGGAAAATGATCTGAAAATACCGGGCGTCTTTAAATAATGCAGTTGAAAACATAACAGTTGAATTTGTGTATAGGATGAAACAGCTAACATGATTACACAATTGAATTGTTAAAAAATAGCAAATCCCGATAGCTATCGGGACAAAATAAATATTTATGGAAATAGTAAGAAGCTGCATCGCCGCCCATAAAATAATTGTACCCTTTAATTTTAATTTTATTACTTTGAAATAAAAAATGAAAAAACTAAAACTGCTTTTGGCAATACTATTTTTTACAGCCACAACATTTGCTCAATTAGATTTACCTGCCAGTGGTAATAATACAAGAGCCACAATCAGCGAAGAAGTAGGCATAACGGCCATAACTATTAAATACAGTCGGCCCGATGTAAATAAAAGAGAAGGCAAAATTTGGGGCGATGGCAATATTGTTACTTATGGTTTCAGCACACAAAACTTTATTACCAATAAAAACACATCGCCCTGGCGTGCAGGTGCCAACGAAAACACGACTATAACTTTTGAACACGATGTAAAAGTAGAAGGAAAACCTATTAGTGCCGGTACTTACGGATTGTTTATGGCAATGGGGGCCGATAATGTAACCCTCATATTTTCTACACAAACGGAAGCATGGGGAAGTTTTTATTATGATGAGAAATATGATGTGCTGCGGGTGAATGTAAAACCAGTTGCATTGGATAAAAGTGTGGAATGGCTAAAGTATGAATTTATTGAGCAGAGAGAAAAAAGCTGCACCATTGCCATGCAGTGGGAAAAAGTTTCGGTACCGTTTAAAGTAGAGGTGGATGTAGATAATATTGTGATGGCACGGATAAGGGAAGAACTTACCAGTCGCCGAGGATTTACGCCGGCCCTTATTTTATCAGCAACACAATTTTGTTTTAATAAGAATATTTATTTAGATGAAGCGCTTGTTTGGAGTAAGAGAGCGATTGACGGGCAAGGCGGACAAAAAACATACATCACTTTACGCAACCTGGCAACGGCTTACGAAAAACTTAATAGAATACCCGAGGCAGATTCAACCATGGCAGAAGCTTTGATGATTGCCACCGCCAATCAATATACCGCTTATGGCCGAACACTCATCACCCAAAAAAGAGTTGACAAAGCCATTGAAATATTTACAGCATCGCAAAAAAGATATGGCGATGTTTATGGTGTAAATAACGGATTGATGAGTGGTTATTCCGCCAAAGGCGATTTTAAAAAAGCAATTATTTATGCAGAGAAAGCAATGGCACAGGCACCCGATGCGGCCAAAAAACAATTTGAAGGGCAGATTGCAAAATTGAAAGAAGGGAAAGATATAAATCAATAAAAGAATATTTATGCAATCACAAGCAACAACAGTAGACCAGTACTTATCAGAAGTGCCGCCTGAAAAACAGGAAGCAATAAACAAACTGCGTAAAATAATTTTAAAAAACCTGCCCAAAGGCTTTAAGGAAGTTATGAGTTATGGCATGATAGGATATTGTGTGCCGCATACTATTTACCCGGCCGGCTACCATTGCAATCCCAAAGATCCCTTGCCTTTTGCAGGCCTGGCTTCTCAAAAAAACAGCGTTAACTTTTATCATATGGGTATTTATATGGAGCCTAAACTGCTTACCTGGTTTACTGATGAATATGCAAAAACCGGTTTGGGAAAATTAGATATGGGTAAAAGTTGCATGCGATTTAAAAAATCTGAGAACATTCCTTATAAACTTATTGGCGATTTAATGGCCAAACTAACTGTAGATAAATGGATTGAAATGTATGAGAAAAAATTAAAACGGTAAAAATTTAAAATTAAAAGTCCGGCGGTCCGGATTTTTTTTTAACCGTATCCTGGCCTTTTATTACATTTTCAATACGCTCCTTCAAATCTTCGTAAGCTGTAAAACCCCTGGCTACCATTACAAATTTTGTTTCGCCGGTTTGTATAAAAACAGTGGGAAAACCATTTACCTGTAACTGTTTCATCAAAGCAAATTCGTAATAAGCCATTTCTTTGTATTCGGCATCGTTCAGCTTGCTGTAAAATGCTTCAGGCTGCAAATTATATTTATCCAGCAGGTGGCGGTAGGCTGCATCATCATCCAGATCCCGTCCTTCGTAATTTAAAGCGTACTGCAGATCGGTTGCAAACTCCAGTTGCCTTTCGGGATAATATTCTTTTAAAATGCATAGGGCAATGGCAGGTTTTTCGGAATTCATTACCCAATCGCTTTTATCGGGATTGTTGATATGCCATAAATAATCTTCACCAAATTTTATTTCGCTTAACTCTTCCACTCTTTTGTAAGCAGTCTGAATGTAGGGGCCGATTTTTTCAATGGGCATTACTTCGTCTCCAATCATCATACCGCCGCTGAGTACTTCAATCTCCAGCTTGTCTTTATAATCTTCAGCAATTTTTTTTATAACCGGGCTAAAGCCGTAGCACCAGCCACAGTAAGCATCGTAACAGTAAATAATAGTAGGTTTCATTAAGCAAAGTTGCCACAAAAATGCATCATGCCGTATAAAAAGTGGTTAAATGTTTTAAAGCGAATTATCGGGGGGGGGGGGGGGGGGGGGGAAAAA
>JANMBZ010000020.1:0-8487 GCA_031360765.1 Chitinophagaceae bacterium | reverse complement strand
TTTTGCACGGTGTTTTTTCCCTGCCCGTTCGGCAGGCGGGCATTGGCATTCAAAAGTTCCATCAATCTTTTATACCGGTAGGTTGATGCACTTTCACTCTCCTGCTCAACATTCATTTTTGATTTGCCCAATCCATTGCTTTGAAAATGATTGGTGCAAACAATAAATTCTTTTTTGGGATCGTACACATCCAGATCATCCGGAGTTTTCTCAATGATCACCGCTTTATTATCTGCCGCCGATGCCACTAAAAAAGATTCTGCCACAAACATTTTTCTCGATTTTGCAATGGCAATTGCTTCAGATATATTTTTTGCGTACTGTAAAATTTCTCTTGTTACAATTGATACTGGCGTAGCCGAACCGGAGGGCAATGCTGTTTTTGCTGCATTGATAGTTACCGAAACTCCCTGGTCGTTCATGCCACTTACGGCACCCACAAAGCCGCCCCAGGTAACCGTCATAAACTTGTGGCCTTTTGTTGGGTTGAAGAAAGCAACGATCTTATCTTCTGCAAATTTATCGCCCACCCAAAAATCAAAATTGCGGCCAATGATCATTGTACTGTCTGCACTCATACTGCCCCAGGTACCAAAAGATGTACAGCCAACCAGTGCCAGGTTTTGCACCGCATGACCAATATCATGCGCCGCATGGTAATTTAAAATGCGTTGATAATTGGTGCCCAGGTATTGATACTTGGGCGATGCAGATTCTGATACACCGTAAATTTCTTCCTTATATTCTTCGGTTACATTTTTATTAAGCTTGCGGTTAAAAAAACCGATCAGGTATTTTAAAAAATTCCTTTTAAATTTTGATGGCACCAGCCTGGTTATCTGCTCTGCAAAATGATCTTCCTGCCTTACCACTAATTCTGCTGTAAGCTTTCCATTAATAACGCCACGTTCAAAAGGTTCACCTTCCACATACAACTCATACAAGCCGCTTTTGCTGTGGCGAAACCAGTTGTTGTTTATGCTGTAAAAACCATGCCCATGATCGGTTCGCTGCAATTGCAAACTGCTCATGTCTGCAGGCTTTGGCGGTTGTATGTCAGAAACCTGCACCAGGTAAATTGCACCAATGAGCAGTAAAATAAATATTACAGCCAGTACCCTTAAAGTTCTTCTTCCTGTTTTTTTCCAGTTAAGCATTTCTTATTTTTTCAATGATGTCTTCGCTCCCTAAAAAAGCAACACTGGTTACCAAACCACTCATGGTAGCGCCCAGTATCCCATGCAAATTAAGATTTTGCCCTGTTAAATAAAGGTTAGGTATTTTGGTACGGGGCGATATAAATGTTTTTAACGGATTGCTGTAATCCTTTACAATGCCATACATAGAGCCATCGCCGGTGCCAATATAATCCCGGTACGATAATGGCGTTGCAGTATAATACGTTTTTATCGCCTTGCGCAAACCAGGAAATTTTTCTTCAACACAATCCAGTAATTTTTCGGCTTTTTGTTTTTTAAAATCTTCGTAATCTTGTCCGCGGTCATCATTTTTTGATACCGTGTTGAAGGTGCCGGCCCATTGCTTTACATCATCGTACTTCATGTAACTCAGCAGCGTCATCGATTCGGCATAGTCTGGCGATTTAGAAGACGCCGAAAAAAATACCGCATAACAGGTTGGCCAATTTGCTTCGGTGTATTCAGTTAAATTCCATTCCTCTCCGGCCTTGGTATAGTAAAAATTATTTTTTATGTAAGGATAGGCATCCTTTTCAAAAACAATATTCAGCACAAAACCGCCAATTGAATTTTCAAGATTTTTGATGCGGTGTTTATAGGCATTTTTAATCAGGTTGCTTTCGGTCATATCCAGCGTTTGTACGGGGTGCATATTGCTTATAAAATGTTTTGCATACACCTGCGATCCATCCGCCGTTTCAACATGACTCACTTTGCCCTCTTCCACCACAATCTTTTTAACTTCGGTATTGCGGTGAATAACACCGCCATGCTCCCGGATATTCTGAACCATAAACTTACCAATGTCTGAACCGCCGTCAATACATTTCCAGGAGCTTTCAATGTAACTGTTCAAAATCATGGCATGCACATAAAAAGGCGTCTTACCCGATTGCAAAACATAAAGCATGCTGTTACCTACCAGCACCGTTTGTAATTTTTTATCATCAGTTATAGATTCAATAAAAGCCCTGGTATCAATGCCCAGCACGGCATTTTTTTCATCCATATTTCCACCCGTTCTTAAATTGTATAAGGGAAACTTACTGCAAACTTCTTTTATCTTATCGCAATACAGGCGCAATGCTTTTTCTTCATTGGGAAAATCTTTCAGCAGGTGCAGGATAAAATTTTCGTAGCCCTGTGCAAACACATAAGTTTTATCATCGCCCTCAATCAATATTTTATCAAAAACATCTTCATCCATTTTCTGCAGTTTCAGCTTATCAATAATGCCCAGGTATTTAAACACCTGGTAAAGGTTTTGCCCTTCGCCCAGTCCGCCTAAGTAATGCACGCCCGAATCAAAAATCACTTTATCACGTACATAAGTTTGCAGGCTACCGCCTACCTGCCTGTTTTTTTCAAGCACACAAACTTTGTAGCCTTCACGGCTAAGTATGTCGGCGCAAATCAATCCGCCCATGCCGCTCCCTATGATCACTATGTCGTAGTTGTTTTCCAAATTACTTTTTTTGGTTTAGAAGTTTGGAAGGTTTAGAGGTTTAGTTTACTTGCCTAAACTTCTAAACATTCTAAACCCCTAAACTATTTTCTTCAATACAAATATGGTATTAGATGTAAATTTTGAATCTGATATTTCCCTGCACGATAAATTATTTGCTGCTGCAATTTCCCTGATCATAGTGCCCGATAAAAAGCTTAATCCTGTTTCAATTGTTTTATTAAAGCTTAAAATCTTAGTCGAAAAAAATTCAGTGAACTTTGTTTTTGTATGCTTGCTTTGTTGCTCTGAATCTCCATCACGTATAATAACCATTCCCCCCGCATTCAGATGGCCGATGCATTTTTCAATAACCTGCTTTTGCGCTGCCGGTTGCAGGTAATGCAACATATCTGCCAGTATAATAGCATCATAATGATCAAAAGCAAAACCCATCACATCGCTGTGTACAAAATTAATCATATCCGTTTTGCTGAAACAATTATTAGCGGTATCAATTTTATCCTCATCGTAATCAATACCGGTAATCTTTCTTTGGGTTGAAGTAAAAGCCAACATGTAACTCATAAACCCATAACCACAACCAATATCCAGTATCTTACCCTGCATGGGCACCAGCTCATGAAAAAGCTGATAATTTTTTTCGAGCCTTGTTTTTATCCGCATGTACCACTCCAGAAAAGGGCCTTTATAAATGTAATTGTAAATCAACTTTTCTCTGAAGTATTTCGGTTGCTCAATTTCTTTTTTTAGTACATCAAACTCCTGGCGAAAATAGCGGCCAACTCCTTTTGCCCTTTCGGTATAATCTTTACCAAAGCTTGCATCATCCGGTTTTATTCTTGGCAGATATTTTAGAGTTACCTGTCCGTTTTTAAGCAGTGCATCTTTTTTTGTAAGTGTGTAATTGGTGCCGTGAATCATGATCGGCAATATATCTGCACCTAATTTTTCGGCCAGATAAAAAGCTCCTTTATGAAAACGGCCAATGCTTCCATCGTTTGACCGGGTGCCTTCGGGAAAGATCACGAGAGAATAACCATGCTTCATCCTGTCGGCAATTTTATCAACCTGCTGCTCTATCTGCTCACTCGGAAAATAATCAGCCATGCGGATAACCGGACCAAAGAATGGTGCATTCCATTTTTTATTATTGGTGAGCATTAATATTTTCGGGTTCAGCATGATCAATGGTACAATATCTAAAGAAGACTGATGATTGCAGATAATGATCGCTGGTTTTTTCAGATCTTCTTTTTGTGGGTTGATGATCTTCTTTTTTACATTAAACATTACATACATCAAAAACCAGCAGGCTTTTGAAACCAGCAGATGATACAGGTATTTTCCTCTTTCTCTAACCTGCAATCTTATAAAACTACGGCCAAGCACCGTAAAGAAAACACTTACCGAAATAAACAAGGAAAATGCAAAGGATGATTTGTGAAAATTAAAAAAGGTCCACGGAAATAATTTGCGCTGCACCCGGTTCTTTATCAAAAGTGAAAAGAAAAAAGGAATCAATATCTGCGACATAATAACCACGCAAACAATACCGATGATAGAAATTAAAGCAATGGATCTTAACGCCGGATGCTTTGCAAAAATTAAAACGCCCATGCCTGCAATGGTGGTAATGGCTGATAAAATAATGGAAGATTTAAAAGACGATAAATTCTTTTTCCCGGTTTTATATTCCTGCAACAAACCATCCATAATAAACAGACTATAATCATCGCCCAAACCAAAAATAAGAGCCGATATGATGATGTTGATGATGTTGAACTGTATGCCGGCCATGCCCATAATACCCAGTATCCACACCCAACTGATAAACATGGGGATGAAGGAAACCAGCGTCAGTTCTATTCTTCCATACATTAGCAGCAAAACAAAAAATACCAGTAAAGAAGTCATCAATGCAATACTGGAAAAATCGGAGTTGATAATTTCTACAAAGCGGCGGGTTAAATATTGCTTATCCAGCACAGTAACATGTTCTTCGTTTTCAAAAGCATCATATACCTGTTGCTTTTTATCGGGAAAGGCTTTTACCAAGGTTACCACGGTTGTTTTGCCGGGCTTCTCTGTAATATAATCATCCAGAAAGTTTGTACGTACATCTGCCATCGCCTCTTTACCAACCGGTGCGTAGGCATTATTAAGAAGGGCTTTAAAATTATCAAAAGCGGCTGCATTAAATTTTAATGCGGCTCCTTCGGTAAGCAATGTGGCCATCAAAGCATTTTTCTTTTCAGTAGTCCAGTACCGGTTCCATCGTTCAATTTTTATTTTTTGTAAGGAGTCTGATATGATGAGCGAAGAAACACCCGAGTATTTTTTTACAATATTTTTATCCTGCAAACTTTCTATTTGTGTAACCAGCTTTTCATTGTTTACCAACGCATCATCCAAAGTTTTTCCTTCGGTAACTAAGTAAACTGATTGTAAGGCATATTGATTTATCTGGTTCAGTTGTTTCTCCGATGCTTTTAATTTGCTGCTCATGTAATTCATATTCTGCAAATCAGATTCAAAGCTCACTTTAGGCGCCCAAAAAGCAAACAGCACTGTTAATGCAAGAATAATGATGACCAGGTATTTATTATACTCCGGTTTTAAAGAAGCAATTTTATCTATCCACGAAAACTCATGTACCACATGCGTTTCCTGCTCTTTTTTACCTGCAATAAAATGTGGCAAAAATATGAGTGAGCAAAGCGAAGCACCAATTAAACTAAAGGCAGCAAACAATCCCAGGTCTTTCAGCATTTCAGATTCTACAAACTGCAGACAAAAAAAACCGCCAATGGTAGTGAAGCTTCCCACCGTCATCGGCAGCGCCAGATCTTTAATAACCTGCCTTATATTGCGGGTGTGGCGGTAATGATTAAAAACATGCAACGAATAATTTACGGCTATGCCCAACACCACCGAACCGGTGCCCAGGGCAATTACCGATATCTTCCCTTTAATAAAATAAATACAGGCAAGCGAAAACAGGGCCCCAAATATTACCGGTATTAAAATAATAAACGGTGCCCGTTTTTTACGGAAATACAATCCCAAAAAAACAACAATAAAAAGTATGGTAACGCCCTGTGTAAGCAAAGAATCTTTACGTAACTGCAATGCATTACCAACCGAAACTGCTGTGGCACCAAAATAACTGGCAGTAACATTGCTACTGTTGTTATCAATCAAACTATCAAGCCCTTTCAGCAGCAACGCATTTTTACCGGTGTTGTTGGGTGGATATTTCGGGGTGATAAAAAGCATCAAATGCTTTCTGTCTTTGGTTACAATGTAATTATCGTACAGTTCAAAATTTTCGTCGTACTGCAATTGCTGCAGTTTTTTTAAACCCAGAAAGGTAATGCCCACCGGGTCTTTGCTGATCATGCTCTTTAATGCAAACCCTGCCGGCGATGTAAGTGTGCGTAAATCCTGCTCCAGTGTTTCTTTAACTTTTGCAGGCGTTATCAGTGAGTCAATGGCTGTGTAATCTTTTTCAGTAAGATAAACCGGCAGATGATCGCTTACCGTACCAAACAACTGCAAAGCCAGTTCATCATCAACCTTATAATTTATTTTTGAAATAAAGGGAGATAGTTTTTGCTGAATGTTTTCAACCAGCGTATCAGCATAAGTAACCAAATTATCTGGTTCGGCTGCGGCCGTATCTTTTAACGATACGGTTATCACCAGCTTATCCATAAATTTCGAATTCTGAAAAACCTCGTTCAGCTTTTCAATCTTTTTATCCTTGGGTAAAATTTTAGAAATGTCTTCTTCAAACTTTACCTGCCAGGCAAAAAAGCCGGCAAGCAATATCAATACAGCAAAGCTGATATACAAAGCGGGCCGGCGCTTTGTATAAAAATTGTAGATGTTGAGTAATAATTTTTCCATGCACTAACCGGCCTTTGTAGTAACCACTTGTTTTTTACCAAACCATTTTAAAAAAATAAATGTAAGCAGGCCAGATACAATCGCTGCAACAATTGCCAGGGTAATACTACCATAAATATATTGTATCAGGTTTTGTTTAATAGAAGCAAGTGATAAGGCATTGTTGAAATCAATTTCAATTGCATTAGCACCCATCCACAAAGCACCCATTTTATAACTGCCGAAAATAATAACCGGTATCATGGGTGGTATGCTTATGTTGGCTGCAATAATTACCAGCGGTTTATTCAGCTTAAATAATATGGCTAAAAAAATAGCAATGGCCAGTTGAAAACCCCACAGAGGCACAATACCCATAAAAATACCCACCGCCACCGATATTGCTTTTAACTGAGGCGAATGATGCGGATTAAACAAATGTTCATCCAAAACTTTCTTCATTTTTTTGGGGCTGAATATTGTTTTTATAAACTCACGTGGTTTTATATACAAAAAAGTGATGAGCACTAAAATGGTATTTAAAACACTGATGCGGAAAAAATCTTTATAGGGGCGGAAGTGAGAAATGCGCTCTGCCTTAGGAGCATAATAAACCGTTACCGGAACCGACACAACTTTAACACCCTTCCAGGCCAGCCTCACCAGCACTTCAATTTCAAACTCGTATTTACGGGTAATAAAACGCATTTTTTTAATGGGCTCCAAAGGGTACAGCCTGTAACCAGATTGTGTATCCGGACTTGTAATGCCCGTTTCTACCTTAAACCAAAAATTAGAAACATTATTACCAAAACTGCTGCCACCGGGCACCGAAGCCTGGCCCATGTTACGGGCACCTATAATAACGGCGTTGGGTTCTTCCTGCAGCTTTGTTATAAATGCAGGCAGGTCTTTGGCAAAATGCTGCCCGTCGCTATCTATGCTAATGGCATATTGGTATCCCTTTTCAATAGCGTACCTCAACGCTTTACGCAGCGCCCAGCCTTTACCAACGTTTGGGGTATAATTAATAAATTGAACGGCAGGAAATTGTTGTACAATAGCAACCGTATTATCGGTTGAGCCATCGTTTACCACAATAATATGCCTGCTGTATAAGGCTACCTCTTCAATCACCTGGGCAAGTGTAGCTGCATTGTTATAGGTAGGAATAATAACACAAACCTTCCATTCATCAGCCTTCTCCATCAACGAACCGGTCATTATTAAATCTGTTTGTAAAGTTTGCAGTAAAATACGGCTAAAATTAAAACATTAAGGGCAATATATGGGCTAGTGTTTAAACAAGTTTGAGAGGTGGTTTAAAAGTGGGGTGGAGTTTGTTATTCGCTTTGTATAAGCTGCCGGCAAACTATTTTTACATGGTAAAAACTTGCCCGTAAAATGTAGCTTTATAATATGGCCGATGTACACACACCCCAACAGCGAAGCTATAATATGCAGCAGATAAAAGGCAAAAACACAAAGCCCGAAATACTGGTGCGTACATTTTTGCATGCAAACGGCTACCGCTACAAACTGCACGATAACTTATTTGGTGAACAGATATATTTTAGCCTAAAAAAATCTTTAATTTTATTAAATGGCTCCCTTAAAAGAAAAAAATAGAAGAAGAATTCCGCCACAAAAAAAAATTGAGTTTTTCCAAGAGAAGATATTGGAATGGTATTCTACAGATGGACGATGGTATCATTGGAGGAAAAAAGGACTAACATATTACCAGTATATAATTGCAGAAGTTTTATTACAAAGAACTAAAGCCGATACCATCGCAAAGTTTTATCCCAATTTCTTAAAAGAATTTCCAGACTGGAAAGCCCTGGGAAATGCCAATGTAAAGAAGATTGAAAAATACCTAATCCCGGTTGGACTTTATAGACAACGCTCAAAACGGTTAATGGGGCTTGCAAA
>JANMBZ010000157.1:0-3169 GCA_031360765.1 Chitinophagaceae bacterium | reverse complement strand
AACCGGCTCACTTTTACGGGCAATTTCTGCAGCCGCAAAATAAAATAATTTATTTTTTACAATGGAACCACCAATCCTGAATCCGGTTTGGTAATCATGAAAGTTATCAATCTTTGTTCGGTTTTCGTCTGCACTTTTTCCCGTGAGTACCTGGTTGCGGCCACTAAAAAAAACGGATCCTGTAAATCTGTTGGTGCCGCTTTTTGTTACCGCATTTACACTGCCACCCGTAAAGTTGCCCAGTACAACATTAAACGGAGAAAGTTCTATCTGCACTTCCTGTATAGCTTCTAAACTGATGGGTTGTGTTTTTGCCAAACCACCGGGGTTGCCTGTTGCCAGCGAGCCACCAGCGCCGCTTGCAGGCTCTGTAAAGCCAAAAGCATCGTTAAGCGATGCACCATCAACACTTAAATTATTGTAGCGGTAATTGGATCCGGCAAAACTGTTACCATTGGCCTGAGCAGTAAGTCTGGTAAAATCCTGCAGGCTGCGGTTTAGCGTTGGCATTTGAGCTAATTGTGTACCACTAATATTGTTGCCAAAACTTATTTTCTTTTTGCCTGTGGCGGAAACTATTACTTCATTCAGCAAAGCAGTTTTGCTTTGCAATTGAACATCAGTTGTAAAATATTTTCCTAAGGAAAGATATACTTCCTGCAAAGTATCGGCTTTATAACCGGTATATGAGGTGATGATGGTATAAGGCCCGCCACTCTTCATATTGGTTACAATGAAGTTGCCATTGGGCTGGGTTACAGCGGTGTATTTTTCGCCGGTGGTTTCTAAAACGGCCTGGATGGTAGCGTTGGAAAGTTGTTTTTTATCTGCAGCTGTAACATTGCCTTTAATACCAGATGTAGTTATTTGGGCAAATGCATTGGCAGTGAAAATAAATAATAATACGGCTATGATAAATTTTTGCATTAGCTGGCAGTTGTGTTTTAAAAAAAGAGATTGATTTCCTTTTCAGGAATTTATTTTTACAAACCTGTAAAAAATAAATTAAAATGCTGCAACTGCCGGTGGGCCACGTAAAGCGAAGCCAGTGGAGAAAATATGCTGAAGTAAAGAAGTTAATGAAAGTATATAATTAGTAATGCTGTTAAATAATCTGCTTAACAGTTTTATAAAACCATCAGGCAATAAAAAATTAATTACAGTCTTTAAATTGGCGACCGTATTTACATCCTGTTGTGTGGCTTGTAAAAATAAATTGGCTTGTAAATTATTTTTAAAATGGGTGCTTATGTTTTTAAATAACTGACTGCTGCCCCATTTAAAATTTAAAAAAACAGAACGTTGATAATATTTTTTTTGCAGTGCCAGTAAATAAAAGCCGCCGTGATTGTCTGCACCAATACTGTTGCAATTATTTTGTAACTGACTATTTGCGTCTAAAATATCTTTTGCAGATAATGCGGCACAATCGCTCCCAATAGTAATTAAATTATTGTAACCCCTGCCAAAACAATATTCAATGGCATTGCAGAATTTTTCACCAAATCTGTTGCCATGCTGGTTTGCTTCGTCAATAATAATAAAGGGCAGATTTGTTTCTTTTACAACATCAATTGTTTTATTGTAGAGTGCCTGGTGAAGCTGTAAATTTTTTGCCGCATTGGGGTGCAGTAATTTATGTTTTTGCTCTGCATTGGCAGAGCGACTGAAAACTAATATGGCTGTATTTTGTAGCAGGTTGGTTTATTTAGCGTACTTACGATATTTAACAAAATATAGTTTTACTCTGCAACCGCACCGCCACAACTGCTGCCAGCACCGGCTGTACATCCAAAGCAATGCTGGTTAACAACGATCGAGCGACTAATTAAAGCTGCAGAATTAAATTGCGAAATATGTTTGCTGCTGCAATCAACTTTAAGCTCCAGCATTTGGTTAAAATCGCAATCGTAAATAAAACCATCCCAGCCAATAGAAAGCGTATTGCGGCACATTACATTGGCCGCTGCCGCAGGGTTAAAGGCAGCCAGTAATTTCTCCATATACTTTTCATAATTACCGCTTTGCAGCAGGTAATCTAAAAAGCGGCTTACCGGCAGGTTGGTAATGGCAAACAGATTATGAAAAGAAATACCGAAATCTTTTTTGAGTGAATCTTTAAATTCTTTTTCCAAGGCTGATTGTGATGGAGGCAAAAATGCACCTGCCGGATTATATACAAGATTTAAAACAAGGTCACTACCTTCCAAACCATAACCTACGGCGTTCAGCATTTGCAGGGCTTTGATACTGTCTTCAAAAACACCATCGCCACGTTGCTTATCGGTTCTGTCTTTTGAGTAAAATGGAAGCGATGATACTACTTCTATATTGTGCAATTTGTAAAACTCCGGAAGATCGTAATATTTTTTGTTGGCCCTGATGATGGTAAGGTTGCAACGCACTATTATTTTTATCTGCTGATTTACTTTTTTTATTTCCTCCACAAACCACCGGAAATCGGGATTCATTTCGGGTGCACCACCGGTTAAATCTACGGTTGTAAAAGAAGGGTTTGCTGCCAGCACATCAATACATTGCTGCATGGTTTGCCTGGTCATAATTTCTTTACGATCTGGCCCGGCATCAACATGGCAATGCTTACAAACCTGGTTGCACATTTTGCCAACGTTAATCTGAAATACTTCTAATGCTGTTGGCATTAACGGATACAATCCAATGCCCTCCAGCTTTTGCTGAAAAGGCACCAGGTTAAATGCATCATCATGATTACTGCCATGCTCCAGAATTTCTATCTGCTCATGTGCATCCGCCAGAATGTTGTGTTGTGCCTTTAATGATTTCATACCCTTGTCCCCAAAAGGGGAACTTAGTTTTTTGGTTTATAATTTATTTTTACATTTATTAATTTAATCGCTTCGATAAAAGCTGAATAAAGATTTATTGTACAAGAGTGCGACGCCAATGCAGCCAAATAGCAATTCAAAAGTTCGGCCCAAAAAAATCTTTAACTGATAATTTAGGACTGCTTTTAAAAATTTGTACTGCTGCCCAGTTCCCCCTTCAGGGGGCGGAGGGGGTTTTACATCGCAATCTCCTTCACCTTATTCATCATCTGCACGCCATGCACCAATGCAGCACCGCCTTTTATTGCTGCGGCAACGTGTACAGCTTCCATCATCTGGGCTTCGCTGTATCCTTTTTCGTA
>JANMBZ010000113.1:0-54310 GCA_031360765.1 Chitinophagaceae bacterium | reverse complement strand
CTGTTCCATCCTGTATATAATTTGACAAGGTGCTTTCATAATTTCTAATAGCAGCTCTTGCACCCATTTCAATCTTGATATTTTCTGTTATAGGATTTGCGAAATCTGTTTGTGCTGTAAAAAATTTTGTTGTTCCGCCGCCACCGGTACGCTCAACCAGGGCCGGGGTTTTAGGATTGCTGTTGGTATAAAAATATTGAGTTCTGTAATCGCCTGAATTGTCGTTTTTACTGTTATTGTAATTTGCATCAACTGTCCACTCTTTATTTGCCTTGGCAAAATTGTGTTTAAAACTGATACTGGCACCGGCATTGCGAAACTGGAATGCGGTTTTAGTATCTCTTACACCCATATCTGTAAGCAGCAGGTTATTTTTATAAAGTGTATCCCTTTCAATATTTATAAGGTCGGTATTGTTAAACTGGCCTTTAACGTAGGTGCCGCCAACTGTAATGGTATTGCGGTTATCGATAAAATAATCAAAGCCTCCTCTTAAAAAAGCAAAATATCCTTTGCTGATAGGGTTGTTGTCTTGTAAAAAAAGCGAAGTAGTATCGTTATTTAAATAATTGGTTCTGTCGCTTTCGTTGGTACTGATAGATTTGCGGTAGTTTAACCTGCCTCTTGCAAAAAAGTTTATTTTATTTTGCTTTACATTGATATCACCACCAATAGCAGGACGTAGCCTTGAGTCTATGCTGGCATTAATATTACCATTGTAGCCCGCTCTTTTATTTTTCTTCATTACAATATTAAGAATACCTGCACCGCCGCCGCTTGCATCAAATTTTGCAGAAGGGTTGGTAATAATTTCAACACTGGCTATTTCATCAGCCGGTATTTGATCTAATGTAAGGGTGGTAGGCCTGCCATCAACAAATATCTGTGGTGTTGCATTGCGCAGCGAAACATTGCCATCAATATCTACATTTAAAGAAGGCACATTTTTCATAACATCCACAGCGGTACCACCAACACTGGTCAGGTTTTTTTCTACATTAAAAACCTTGCGGTCAATTTTCATTTCAAGTAAAGCACGGCTGGCGCTTACCGTTACATCCTGCAATTGCTTGCTATCGGTTTGCAGTTTTATATTGCCCAGGTCTTTATCAACAGCGCTTAACATACTGCTCATATCTCCGTTTCTGGCCCCGTTCATATTTAATTGAAAACCAACTTTGCTTTCATAAGCTTTAAAACCTATGGCAGTAATTTTAAGTTTGTATTGGGCCATAATGTTTAGGTTCTCCAGGCTAAACTCTCCTTTTTTATCGGTTAGCATACCACCAACAACAACATCTTTACGTTTTTTTGTTGCAGAATCAAATTTGTTCTGAATCAATTGTATAGATACAGCCTCAAGGGGCTTGTTAGTTGCTGAATCTATTATCTTACCATAAAAATGACCCAGGTTCATACTCTGCCCACCCATTTGGCCACGGTTTGCGCCACCACCGGGCATTTGTGCATAGGATATTGAAATGGTAAACGTAAGCAGACAGATCAGTAAAAATTTAATCGAATTTATCATTAGTAGTATTTTCAATTTTGGTCCCGATTGGTATCGGTAAAATAATTTTTTGCAAAGAACCCTTAAAAATGTCACACCTATGACAAATAAGATGATGAGTGGTATTATTAAAGTGGGAAAGACAGGCCAATTAACAGTTTGTTAATTTAAAAGCAGGTTGTTTAATAAAATATGTATCAGACCGGTTAAAAATCCAACGGCGGCACCCAGTAACTGTACATTAATTAGTTGCTTTTGTGCTGAGGCATAAACCAATGCTTCTATTTTAAGTATTGAGAAACCGGCAATTTTTTCAGAAACTTCTTTTTCAATGTTCAGGTCTTTTTCCAGGTTGGCAATATAACTCTTCATCAGTACCGGAAATAATGTTTCCAATTCGGTTAAAAAAGCAGTTTTAAGCTGGTTGATAGTTTTGTCGCCAATCAGCATCGATATCATAGGAAAAGTTTCTTTTAATTTTTCTCTTAAAAAAACATCAATATGCTTTTCAATTTCGGGCTTAAGTTTATTAAAACTTTCCGGGTCGGTAACTTTTTGCTGCAGCGCATCAAACGAAAATAATTGAGTGCTTACCAGCTTACCAATACTTGCCGCAATCATCTGTTGGTTTGCAGGCAATATGCCCTGTATTTTAAAACCTGCAATGGTAAACGGTTTTAGCGGCCTGAAGATTAGTTTTAAAACAAGCCATATAACAAACCAACCAGTAAAGCAGGATAATAAAACCGGTAAAATATAGTTGAGCAAAAACATTTATTATGTGTTAATTAAGCCTGCAAAAGTAAGCTATTATACATGGCTGCTTAAAATGTATTTTGAAGGAGCCGTGTTTTTGATTATTTTTGCTGCCGGTTAAAAATGGTAGTCGTAGCTCAGTTGGTTAGAGCATCAGATTGTGATTCTGAGGGTCGGGGGTTCGAGCCCCCTCGATTACCCACAAAAGGTTTCCTGAAAAGGGAACCTTTCTTTTTTGGAACAGTATTTGAAAACATATCATTAATCAGGGTAAATACATTCGTTTGCCGTTCATCACTAACGGTTTCCGTAAAATCTGGTTTAACAAAACATTATTGCGGTAGTTACGTTTGTTATAATAGTAAACAATTGTTTTTCCTTTATTTTTACACTATGCAAAAAATTGCACAATTTATGATGAGTAAAAAATTTATACCGGTAATACTGGTGCTTACCGCTGCCAGTTTTTTCATAGCTTTTCAAAGCCGGGGAAGCTCAGATCGTGACAATCCTAAATCTAAATACACTAAAATAATCCGCAATGTTGGCATGTTGTTGGAACAGGGTCATTACAGCCCCAAACCAATTGATGATAATTTTTCGAAACTGGTTTTGAAAAAATTCATTGCAGATATGGATGCAGATAAAAACATCTTTTTGCAAAGTGATATTGACGGATTTAAGAAATACGAAAGTAAAATTGATGATGAAATTCATGGAGCAGAGCTTGTATCTTTTTTCAACATCAGCGAAGTGTATATAACCCGTTTAAAAGAATCTGCTGCTTTATACAGCGACATACTTGCCAAGCCATTTGATTTTACTAAAGATGAAGAAGTGATGCTTGACAGGGAAAAATTAAACAATCCTAAAACCGAAGCTGAAAGAAAAGAGATATGGAGAAAACGATTGAAGTATCTGGCCCTGGACCGCTACAGTGCAGCACTGGATGCAAGAGAAAAAAATAAAGATTCGGCTAATTTTAAATTTAAGGCAGATTCTACTTTAGAGAGAGAAGCAAGAGAAGCGGTAAAAAAACAGATTGATCGTTTTTTTGCAACAAAAATAACCCGTGAAAACAACGACGAAAATTTTAGCACGTTTGTAAATGCCATTACCGGCACCATGGATCCGCATACAGATTACTTTGCACCGGTTGATAAACGATCTTTTGATGAAAGTATGAAAGGAAGTTTTTATGGAATTGGTGCCCAGTTAAAAGAAGATGATGGTAAAATAAAAATTGCATCCCTCATATCTGGTGGCCCTGCATGGAAAGCAGGAGACCTGAAACCTGAAGATGAAATTATCAAAGTAGGGCAGGGCAATGATGAACCGGTTGATGTTACCGGTTATTCCGTAACGGATGCTGTTAAGCTGATACGTGGTGCATCAAAAGGTTCTATCGTAAAGTTAACCATCAGAAGAATGGATGGTACAGTAAAAGCTATATCTATTACAAGAGATGAAATAAAATTAGATGACACTTTTGCAAAAAGTGTTATTATTAATGGAGACAAAAAATTAGGTTATATATACCTTCCTGAATTTTATGTTGATTTTACTGATCCTAATGGGGCCAAATGCTCAGAAGATGTGGCTAAGGAAATTCAAAAACTTAAAGCTGAAAATGTTGAGGGTATTATTATGGACTTGCGGGGAAATGGTGGTGGATCTTTACCGGAGGTAGTAAAAATGGTTGGTTTGTTTATTGAAGATGGACCGGTTTGTGTGGTAAAGGGCCGTGATGAAGACAAACCTTACCAGTGGAAAGATAAAGACAAATCTGTTTTATACAACGGTCCGTTAACAGTAATGGTAGATGAGTTTAGTGCCAGCGCATCTGAAATTTTTGCAGCCGCCATACAGGATTATAAAAGAGGTATTATTATAGGCAGTTCATCTACGTACGGTAAAGGAACGGTGCAACGCAACATACCTTTAAATCCAGAGAGTGAAAATCCGATGTTCTCAAATAAAAATGTGGAAGACCTTGGATCGGTTAAATTAACCCTTCAAAAGTTTTATCGTGTTAATGGCGGTGCTACCCAGTTAAAAGGTGTGGTGCCTGATGTTATCATCCCTGACAGGTTTGAGAATTTAAAGTTCAGAGAAAAGGATAATACAGCAGCTTTACCTTGGGATGAAATTGCAAAAGCTGATTACAAACCATGGACAAGTACCATCAGCAATGATGTAGTTGTTAAATACAGCGATGCTCAGATTGCAAGCAACACTACTTTTAATAAAATAAAAGCAAGTGCCGACTGGCTTGAAAAATATGGCGACAAGCCTTATTCTTTAAATTTAAATAAATATAAAGAAGAACAAAAGCTGTTTAAAGCAAAAGTTAAAGAACTGGATGAGTTGTATAAACTTAACAAAGATCTGAGTGTGAAAAATGTTCAGGTTGATATGGCCGCAATTAATGCAGCCAAAGAAAAAATTGATAAAAATACAGCCTGGATAAAAAGAATAAGCGGAGATATTTATATTGATGAAACGGTGAAGGTGATGAACAATATGATAACACAAAGTACTACTGCAAAGGTTAACCAAACGCAGACTACAAAAGAAAACTAAGAATTTAGAAATCCTGATAAATAAAATGCCGTTACATTTAATTGTAACGGCATTTTTATTTAAAGATATCTTTCTTCCATTATTTTTTTGTGATGGTAAATATGGCCCACAGTTATAAAACCAAGGCTGCTAACCGTTACGGGTTTGTTGTTGGATATCCCCGATGCAGCCAATGCCTCATCGGTAAAGCTGTTGTATAAAAATTCAGTAGAACTGCGTACGGCTAAAAATTCATCAATAAGATTCTGCCATGTTCTGTTGTTGGCGTTTGAATTATCTGCGTACCCGTTTTCATCAAAGCCGGGCAGTGAGGCGGTTTCTTTTCGGGCAATAGCCAATGCACGGTAATTAAAAATTCTTTCCGTATCAATCATGTGCTGCAATAATTCTTTAATTGTCCATTTGCCGGGCTCGTAAGCATGCATTGATTTTTCTTCGGTTATGGTTGCTAAAAATTCTTTTATAACCCGTAACTGATTTTGGAAGCCGGCTGACAGGTCTTCATCAGGTACCTGATCAACATATTTTTTAAAATATTCCGGGTAAGTTGATGGGGATGGTTTTGTTGGCATGGCTGATTTGTTTTTTGAGGAATAAAAATACAGATCTTTATTTTACTTTTTGTCTTGACACAAAAAGTAACAAAAAAGTCAAGGCAGGAACGAATACAGCCTCCCGATATAATCGGGACAGGCTGTTCCTGCCGTACAGCTTTACTGAACAGTTGTACTACTGTGGCTTCGGCATTTGTTCTTTACTCTTAAATTCATTGCATTGTGCTGCGTGGTATTTATCTCTGTGGAGGTTGAAAGAAATGTTTGAGTGATGAGGGTTTATAATAGAGAGGAGTTGGTTGCTTATTTTTGGAAGATGATTAATGCTTTTGGGAAATAGATAATTGCTTGATTTGTGATGATTATTATGACGATTTTATTGAAAATTGTTGGGATTTAATGGTTTATTTCTTTATTTTTAATGACGAATGATTCGTAGTTATTTGCTAATGATTTAGAATATTTTACGATTGTTTAATAGTAAATTACTATTTATTTATGGTAATTATCTATTGATTAATAGTAAATATCTATTGTTTTAAAGTTGTTGGCTATTGCTTTGTAGTAACTGGCTATTGTTGTAATTAAAATATTCATTTCTTTAAGTAAAATGTTTGTTGATTGGGTGTTTTTGGCCGATGCTGACCATTATTTATCTTAAAAATCAATTAGTTATGCTTGAACTTAATATTGCAAACCTGCTTAAAACCCGTGGCGTGGACAATGCCAGCCGGTACCTGGTGCAAATGGGAATGAAGTACCACACTGTGAACCGGTTGCTTACCGGAAAGGTGGATAGTATGAATTATGCCACACTTGAGCAGCTTTGTTTACTGTGTAATTGCAGCCCTGATGACCTGTTTGTATGGCGCAAGGATGAGGCTGTGCATGTGCCGGATGACCATAGTTTGTATAAACTGAAACCGAAGGAAAATGTGATAAGCCCTGTTGACAGGATTAAGAATTTACCGGTAAGTAAGTTGGAGAAATTGCAGGATTTTATGGATGGGCTGGAGAAGGAGTGATGAGAATTCAGGATGTTGTTGGCGAGGACGCCAACAACGGCGAAAAAAAGGAAAATGTAATAAGCCCTGTTGACAGGATTAAGAATTTACCGGTGAGTATGCTGGAAAAATTACAGGAGTTTATGGATGGGCTGGAGAAGGAGTGATGAGAATTCAGGATGTTGTTGGCGAGGACGCCAACAACGGCGAAAGGTATTTGTAATAGTTGGCCGGGAGGGGGACATATTTAGATTGACAATGATTACAGAACTTTATAAGGAGTTGCGTATATTTATAAGTTAGCAGCAACTTTATTTGACAGTTCTCAATTATATCAACAGACAAAAAAATAATTTATTATGGATTTTAGAAACATTACAACAACTAAAATATTGATACTCTTTGGGCTTGCCCTAAGTTCGATTATTAGTTTTGGATATTTGGTATATGGCTTAGTATATGCTAATCCCGAAAGTCTCTATAAAAAATACGTTTTGTTAATCGGATTATTCTTCATTTTAGTATCCCGAATAACTTTTTCATTCTACAAAAATTCGATTATCAAACCCTAATTGACATTTATAAAATTGTATACAACTCTAAAAGAATTGGCACCTTGACAACAAAGAATTCTATAATATCCTGAAATTTCTAAAGTTCAAATTGTTTTTGATTGACACAGTTAAGACCAAAGGGAAATCTATGGTACAACTTTTTCTGATTTTTAAAGGCTTGGAAGATAACAACTCGGTAAGTAGATTTCAATCTAGAAATCGCATTTTTGGTAAAAAAATAGCATAGTAGGGAGAGACATGTTTTAAGCAAAGCTGCTGCTAACATTGGGTTTTGCGCAAGTGTGGCTGGACGGAAGTACAATCGGCAAATTGCAAATCCAAGCTGTGGTTCGGGCAGGACAAACATCGCTGAACATTTTATCTTAACTTCAACTTTAGTTTTTCAATCAGCAGCGGTTATGGGCGGACGGAAATGCCACACCTGCACAAAGCCCTGCCCGTTTATATTTTCACGAAAAATTCGCTTCAATAAAAGTTGCCCAATGGTATGCCGTACAAGAGTGCGACGCAACGATGATGCCATAAAATACTAATGTTCGTCCCACAAAAAATCCGAAGCATTTATGCTTCGGATTTGTAAATAATATTTTTTAAGTTTATCCTTTTCTGTTCTTCTTCATTTTTGGTTTGGGCAGCTCTGTATTTTTATTTTCGCCGGTTAAAGTGGCGGCCAGTTTAACAGCTTCAAAAGCATTTACAATGCCGCCGGTTTTGGAAAGATCGCTCATGGGTACTTTTTCATCGGTGCCAGGCTTGGTTACTTTTTCTTTTAATGGCACAGCCGATTTTTCAATAACATATTTCAGTTGCTTAGCGGTAAGGTTAGGGAAGTACTCCAGCGTTAAAGCCGCAATACCCGCTACCAGCGGGCATGCCATGCTGGTGCCGCTTAAGTTGCCATAATTATTGCCACCGGGTAAGGTTGAGTAAATTTTTACGCCGGGCGAAAAAACATCTACTTCTTTTTTACCAAAATTACTGAAGGAAGCGGTGTAGCTGCCAGATTTTGGCTCGGCACTGGCACCAACAGTTATAGTAGTACTTGAGCGGCCGCCATTTAAAAAACTGGGGTTAGGGAAATTATAGGCAGTGTCAACATTTTTTGCATCGTTGCCTGCTGCATGTACCAGCAAAACATTTTTACTTTCGGCGTAAGCAAAAGCATCATCAACCCATTGCTTTTGCGGCGAGTAACTTTTACCAAAACTCATGCTGATAATTTGTGCGCCATTATCAACTGCATAACGTATTGCGAGTGCAATGTCCTTATCATGCTCATCACCATCAGGTACTGCACGCAGCATCATAATGCGTACATTGTCTGCAATACCATCCATGCCCTTGCCGTTGCCACGTACAGCGCCTATAATGCCTGAGCAGTGCGTACCATGCATGGAGGTTTCGGCCATCAGATCGTTATTGCCATATTTACGATCATTAAAATTAGTTTCATCATCGCCTACAATATCCTTGCGGTAATTTTTGGGAGCTTTTACTTTTGCTTCTGCCTTTCTTTGTTCGCCTTCTATGTACTCAATATACTCATTGAGGCCGCCAACAAATTCCTTGTCAGACTGATCGAGCATGTTGTTGCTTTTCATCATGCCCAGAAATTCTGTTTTTGCCCGGCGCTCGGTAAAAGATTTTGTAACATAGGCATCAAGTTCTTTACCAGTAAAGGTATCACGGCCCATCGCTTTTTTAAGAATGCTATCGCTTTCTAATAAAGAAGCATATAGGATTTTTAAAGCAGACACATCGATATCTTTAAAATTATCTTCGGCAGCATCACCGCCTTTCAGTTCGGCTTTAGCTCTTGTAAACATTTCGTACTCGAACAAATCGGCTTTTGAAAGTTTTGATTTATCAACTTCCTTGTTATCCCATTTTTCTTTTAAGCCATAGTAAACACGGCCACGTTCATCACTATCAACTTTTACATTGCGGCCATCTTTGCCCCCTAAAAAATTCCAGCCGTGTACGTCATCAATATATCCGTTGCCATCATCATCTTTTCCATTTCCGGCAATTTCTTTGGGATTGGTCCAGAGGATTGGTTTTAAATCTTCCTGGGCAGTATCAATACCGGAATCTATCACGGCAACAATTACTGTTTTGCTTTTTATTTTTTTACTTTTTAAAAACTCGTAGGCTTTGTTGGCACTAACGCCGTTGTAACCATCGGTTGCTTTATCCATCATGTGCCAGCCATTGGGTACTACGCTGTTTTGTGCAAATGAGGAGAGGCTTAAAATTGTTAAGCCAGCAAGCATTCTGAGAGATTTGATCATATCAATACATTTATTTTTGTAAAAGTAAATGGTATGGCTATAATAGCCATACCATTCCTATTAATTTGCAAAACTTTATAAATCAAATTTAATGCCCTGTGCCAGCGGCAACTTATCTGTATAATTGATGGTATTGGTTTGCCGGCGCATATATACCTTCCAGGCATCGCTGCCGCTTTCACGTCCGCCTCCGGTTTCTTTTTCGCCGCCAAATGCTCCACCAATTTCTGCGCCGGATGTACCAATGTTTACGTTTGCAATACCGCAATCGCTGCCGGATTGTGATAAAAATAGCTCGGCTTGTCGCATGTTGTTGGTCATGATGGCAGATGATAAACCCTGTGGTACTCCATTTTGCAGGGCAATGGCTTCATCCATTGTTTTGTATTTCATAATATAAAGAATAGGAGCAAAGGTTTCGTGCTGTACAATTTCAAAACTATTTTTTGCTTCGGCAATGCATGGTTTAACATAACAACCACTTTCAAAACCTTTACCATTTACCACACCGCCTTCTACAATAAATTTGCCACCTTCGGCTTTGCATTTTTCAATGGCATCTAAATACATTTTTACAGCATCTTTATCAATAACAGGCCCCACATGATTTTTTTCGTTGAGCGGATTGCCAATTTTTACCTGGCCATAAGCATGTACCAGTTTATCTTTAAATTTATTGTAAATTTTTTCGTGGATGATGAGGCGACGGGTAGATGTGCAACGCTGACCTGCTGTGCCGATGGCGCCAAATGCGGCACCGATGAGTGCCATATCTAAATCTGCATTTTCTGTAATGATGATGGCGTTGTTGCCGCCGAGTTCTAATAAACTTCTTCCCAAACGCTGGCCAACAGATGCGCCAACTGCTTTGCCCATACGTGTGCTGCCTGTTGCAGATATCAAAGGTATTCTTGTATCATTCGCCATTGATTCGCCAATATTTCTGCCACCGGCAATAACACAGGAAACACCTTCGGGCACATTATTTTTTTTGAAGACAGATTGAATAATATTTTGACAGGCAATGGCGCAAAGCGGTGTTTTTTCGCTCGGTTTCCAAACGCATACATCGCCGCAAACCCAAGCCAAAGCTGCATTCCAGCTCCACACAGCTACAGGAAAATTGAAAGCTGATATAATGCCCACTATGCCCAGCGGATGGTATTGCTCGTACATACGGTGACCAGGCCTTTCGCTGTGCATGGTAAGGCCATGCAACTGTCGGCTGAGGCCAACAGCAAAATCGCAGATGTCGATCATCTCTTGCACTTCGCCCAGGCCTTCTTGCAGGCTTTTGCCCATTTCGTAACTAACCAACTGCCCCAGATCATTTTTTGCTTTTCTTAATTCTTCGCCAACCTGCCGTACAATTTCACCACGCTTGGGTGCAGGCCAGTTGCGCCATTCAGCAAAAGCAGTTTGTGCTTTTGAAATAACGGCTTCGTAAGTTTTTGTATCGGCACCGGTTACGGTGCCAATCAATTTGCCATCAACCGGAGAGTAAGAACTTAATTTTTCGCCATTGCTTTTTAACCAGTTTACACCAGTAGAAACGCCATTGTTGTTTGCCTGTATCTTTAGTGCTTTTAAAAATTTCATATAGATGAATTTGACTTTGATTTGTTATTTGGAGTTGCAAGTTACGAAGAAGGTTTTTTACAAGGAATTTCTGTGGATTTATCCCACAAAGACACAAAGGCCACGAAGTTACTGTTCTAAATTTTCCCTTTGTGTAGTTAGTGTCTTTGTGGGAACAGGCTTAATACTGCTCATTTTCGTTGGGAAAATCACTGCTTTTTACATCAGTAATGTACTGCTTCACAGCACCATCTATCTGTTCGTATAAATTAAGATACTTTCTTAAAAACCGGGGTTTAAATTCAACATTAATGCCCAGCATATCATGCATAACTAATACTTGTCCATCGCAATCACCTCCGGCGCCAATGCCAATTGTAGGAATGTGTAAACTCTCACTCACTTCTTTTGCCAATGCTGCCGGAATTTTCTCTAACACAATGGCAAATGCGCCTGCTTCCTGTAATAACAATGCATCTTTTTTAAGTTTGGTTGCTTCATCGGTTTCTTTGGCTCTAACTGTATAGGTACCAAATTTATAAATGCTTTGCGGTGTTAAACCCAAATGTCCCATTACAGGAATGCCGGCACTTACAATTTTCTTTACAGAGTCCACTGCTTCTTCTCCACCTTCTAACTTTATAGAGTGGCCGCCGGTTTCTTTCATTATTTTTATCGCAGAGGCCAGCGCAATTTCTGAATTGGATTGGTAAGAACCAAAGGGCATATCTACCACTACCAAACAACGGTTGATACCGCGTACTACGCTTTGTGCATGGTATATCATCTGGTCAAGCGTGATGGGTAAGGTGGTTTCGTGGCCTGCCATCACATTGCTGGCACTGTCACCTACCAAGATGATATCAATACCCGCTGTATCAAAAATTTTTGCAAAAGAAAAATCGTAAGCAGTTATCATAGAGATTTTTTCTCCTGCGGCTTTCATTTTTTGTAATGTATCTGTTGTTACTTTTTTAATTTCTTTATGGATAGACATGGTGCGTTGTTTTATATTAACAGAAGATGCTGGTGGAGTTGGCTCTGCATTAGAATAAAACAAATCCGGGGAGCAATGTGGATGTAAATGTAGAAAGAAATTTAATTGAAAACGATTTTTAAGTTTTTGTTCCTTTCAGCCATTTTCTATAACCATTGTATATTGGCTTTTCAAACAGCAGGTATAAAGCAATAGCAATAAACCATAGTACAATAAAATTTCTGTCAGGCATTAAAAACAACTGTCGCAGTTTAATATTTACATAGCTGATGTGGATAAGATAAAATGCAAAGGAAGCATTACCCAATAAAACCAATACTTTGGAGGCAAAGAATTTTTGAAGCCAGGTTTGCTCATAAATAAGTCCGGCTAAGGCAATAGCAACAAAAAAAGGCAATACTAAAAGTTGTACAATCATTCCACCAACTTCATCAGAGCCTTGTGTATATATATTGGGTTGAAAAAGCCCGATGCAGTATGTAGTGATAAACATACCTGCAAAACCAATGACTGTTTTAAAACGAAAATTTTCGATAAATTTTGTGTTGTTGATACGCATGTAATAAGCCAGCAGCATGCCTGCGGCAAACTCCATACACCTGCCCGGAAACGTACCCGTTAAAACAAAATGCAGTGGGGATAGCCATCGGCCCGGATTGCCATTTACATGATGCCAGTAAGCACCTACGGCCCATGTGCCTAAAAAAAGCAAAGCCAGAAAAGCAATTAAATAAAGTAAATGTTTTTTCTGTAAAAGGCAAAGCAGGGGAGCCAGTAAATAAAATGTCATCTCAATATTTAGCGACCATGCCTGGCTGATTGCATCAAGGTTATGCAGATCAGAAAAGCCATGAAAAAGTGAATAGGTGAGCCACGAAAATTTCATCTGGCCAAAAGCAGGATCAAGATAATAGGCAGTGAGTATAAGCCAATACAATGGCATAATGCGTACAAAACGGATGGAAAAATACTTTGCATAACTTTTAGCAGACTGCAATGGTACTTCTGCATAAGTATAAGCTATAAGAAAGCCACTTAAAACGAAAAAGAGTGATACGCCGATGTGCAATTCGTTCAGCAAGCGCACCAGTTCCGGGTGTACATCATCACGCCAATACTTGCGGTTATGATATACAAAAACCATGCATGCTGCTAAACAACGAAAGCCGGTAAGTGCATTAAAGTGGCTTGAACTTTTTGAATTCATCCATGAAAATAAGTAATAGTTCTAAAGCTAATGATGATAAATTAAATAAGGCAAGCGCTTAAGGATATTATTCTAAATCTTCTCTTCCAACTCCATTAATTTTTCAAAAACAACCTCATATTCCGTATTTGCTTTTTTCAAATCATCTGCATTTGTTTTATAGGCAGCCTCGGTTTGCTGAAATTTATTTTTATCTCCATAAACAGCAGGCGATGCAAGGTCAAGCTCCAGCTGAGCTTTCTTTTTGGTAAGGTCTGCAATTTTATCTTCAAGCTGTTTAAAAAGGGTTTTCTGTTTTGTAATTTCCTTTTTTAATTCTTTATCAATGCCGCTGTTTTGGTTATTGGCCACAGGTTGGTGAGCCGTTTTGGGTTCTTCTTTTTTAGCAACTGTTTCTTTAGTTGATTGCTTGCTGCCCGTTACCAATTGTTTATCTGCTGCCTGCGCTTTTAACATGGCTGCATCTGCTTTTTCTTTTCTTTCTTTCCAGTCTTCGTATTCGGCGTAAGTGCCTTTGAACTCACGTATTTTATGATCTTCTATGTCCCATATTTTATTGGCAATACGGCTGATGAAATACCGGTCGTGACTAACTAAAACGATTGTGCCTTCATACTTATTTAAAGATTCTACTAACAAATCAACCGAGTGAATATCCAGGTGATTGGTAGGCTCATCCAGCATTAAAAAATTGGCTTTGCTGGCAATGGTTTTTGCCAATGCAACCCTTGCTTTTTCTCCTCCACTTAAAACTTTAATTTTCTTTTCAACTGCTTCGCCGCTAAATAAAAATGCACCGAGTAAACTTCTTAACTCCAGATCATTTTTTCCGCTTCGGGCTTCTTTTAATTCTTCCAGCACATCGTTATTCTGGTTCAGTGCTTCCAACTGGTGCTGGGCATAAAAAGATTCTTCTACATTATGGCCCCACTCACGTTCCCCAAAAAAAGGTTCGGTATCTGCAATAATTCTCAGTAAGGTAGATTTTCCTTTTCCGTTTGCACCAATCAATGCAATTTTATCGCCACGGTCAATTTCTGCACCGGTATCTTCTAATATTTTTGTATCGCCAAAGCTTTTACTAACATGTTTTAAAGTGGCCACAATTTTGCCGGGTGTTTTATCAATGGCAAAATTAATACGCATATTTGGGCGCTCAAGTTCTACATTTTCAATACGGTCTAATTTTTCTAACCGTTTTACAATACTCTGTGCTGCAGCGGCTTTGCTGGCTTTGGCTTTAAACCGTTCAACAAACCTTTCGTTCTGGCGTATATAATCCTGCTGGTTTTCGTATGCCTTTTGCTGCATATCTATACGCAGGGCTTTTTCCTGTTCGTAGTAGGTATAATTGCCGGTATAAAAATGTAATTCACGTTGATAAAGCTCTACAATCTTATTCACCATCCTGTCTAAAAAGAAACGATCGTGCGATACAATTACAACTGCACCGGGATAATGAATCAGGTATTTTTCCAACCACTCAATACTTGGTAAATCCAGGTGATTGGTAGGTTCATCCATCAGCAATACATCTGGATTCATCAAAATCATTTTTGCCAACAAAACCCGCATGCGCCAGCCTCCGCTAAAGTTTTTGTATTGTTTTCCCAAATCAGCATTGGCAAAACCAAGGCCCTGTAAAATTTCTTCAGTGCGGTGGTGTATGCTGTAGCCATCCAATACTTCCATCTCATGTAATAAATCGGCGTATTTATTTGCCAGACTTTCATCACCGGTTCTCTCCAGTTCCAGGCCCAATAATTCCAGTTCTTTTTCTAACTGCTTCACTCTTTCAAAAGCACCCATGGCTACTTCTAAAATTGAATCTTCGGTATCAAAACCCAACAGATCCTGGTGTAAAAAACCAATGGTGGTTTCACGCCCTTTTTCTACGGTGCCTTTTGCCGGGCTGTACTGGCCTGTTAAAACCTTGAGTAAAGTAGATTTTCCGGTTCCATTATAACCAATCAAACCAATACGTTCGTTGGGTTGTATATGCCAGGTTGCATCTTCAACAATAGTTCTGGCACCAAATTCAAATGTTACATTTTGTAATCCTAAAAGCATAATAAAAATTCCAAACGGTTTATAAAGCGGCAAAAATAACGAATATCGAACCTTAAAGCCCAAATCATGTTATAATAACAAAAATTCTTTGCCTTAAGTCGTCAATATATTTAATGAGTAGTTAGATTTGTGGAAAATAGCACGATATGAAAAAAGTACTTCTGGGTTTACTGATTGTTATTCTGGCAATTGCAGGTTATGTGGTATATAAATTCAGTACCAATAAGGGTGGAGGTTTTGAAGGAGAGCAGGCTAAAAAGTTAGAGATGAAATCGGCTACGCCATTATTTGATGCAGGCATAAAAGCCATGATGGCATCGTACTTTAATATGAAAGATGCTTTTGTAAATGCAGATACAGCAGCAGCAAAAGCAGCCTGTAAAGCAATGGTTGCAAACATTGATAGCGTAAAGATGGAAGAATTTAAAAACGATACGTCGGGCCTGATAAATACGGTGCAGCCTTTATTAAGTGATGTAAAATCGAATGCAGAAAGCCTGTTGTCGCAGAATGTAATTAAAGAAATGCGATTGGATTTTAACCAGGTAAATCAGCAAATGTTTGCCCTGCTTAGAGCAATTAAGTATAAAGGAGAAAATTTGTACTGGCAAAGCTGCCCCATGGCATTTGATGGCAATAAAGAGGCCAACTGGATTGATAGTAAAAGCGGCAAGGCCAGAACGAATCCATACCTGGGAAAAAATGATCCGAAGTATGGATCGGGCATGTTGAACTGTGGCGAAGATAAAGACTCTATCATAGCCAAATAAAAGCGATGCCTTAATCTCACTTATGAAAATATTTTCTTTAATTTTTCTTTTTACGCTTTGTTGTTTTACCGCATCTGCCCAAAATAAATATACCATCAGCGGGTATATTAAAGATTCGCTAAATGGCGAAACCCTTATTGGTGCTACCATTGCCGTGCAGGGCCAAACAAAAGGTATCAGCAGTAACGGCTATGGTTTTTATTCAATTACATTGGATGAAGGAAAATATATTCTCATTGTAACTTTTGTTGGTTATCGTATTAAAGCAGTTTCAATTGATCTGCGGAGCGATACAAAAATAAATTTTGACGTTTTACCCAAAGCATATTTAGCAGAGGAAGTGGTGGTGTCATCCAAAAAAAGGGATGCCAATGTAAAGAATGCCCAGATGGGAAAATTTACATTACCAATTGAACAAATAAAATCTATCCCCGCATTTTTGGGAGAAGTTGATTTACTTAAAACCATACAATTTTTGCCTGGTGTACGCAATGCAGGCGAGGGTAGTGCCGGCATATATGTACGTGGCGGCGGGCCCGATCAGAACTTAATTTTGCTGGATGATGCACCGGTTTACAACACTGGCCATCTTTTCGGATTTTTTTCCATCTTTAATTCGGATGCTATAAAAAATGTAACGCTGATTAAAGGAGGAATGCCGGCGCAATATGGCGGCCGGCTTTCGAGTGTGCTGGATATTTCGATGAAGGAAGGGAACAATCAAAAATTTCAGGTTGATGCCGGTATCGGTTTAATTGCATCCAGGCTTTCTATACAAGGCCCCATCAAAAAAAACAAATCATCATTTATAGTATCGGCCCGGCGAACTTATATTGATGCGCTGTCAAAGCCATTTATAAAATCGGGCAGCCAGTTTAAAGGAAGCGGTTATTACTTTTTTGATTTGAATGCAAAAGTGAATTATATTTTTTCTGATAAAGACAGGCTTTACCTGAGCGGTTATTTTGGAAGGGATGTGTTTGATTACGTTAACGGAAAGCAAAGTTTAAAATTTAATATTCCGTGGGGCAACAGCACCGGTACTTTGCGCTGGAACCATGTGTTTAACAAAAAACTTTTTGGTAATACTACCGCCGTTTACAATGATTATAATTTTACCTTCAATGCAGTGCAAAACGATTTTCAGCTAAAGCTTGCATCGGGCATAAGAGATTTAAGTTTAAAACAGGATTTTGATTTATATCCTTACACCGGCCACAAACTTAAATTCGGCGGCATTTACACCTATCATAAATTCACCCCTTCTGTAATAAGCGGCAAACAGGATTCTACCGTTTTTAATCCCAATAATGCACAGATAAAATACGGCCACGAAGCTGCTTTGTATGCACAAGACGATTGGGAAATTAACGAAAAAATAAAAGTACATATTGGGTTAAGATATAGTTGGTTTCAACAGGTTGGGCCTTATAAAATTTACCAAACGGATGCCAATGGTAACCGCACAGACAGTACCGTTTTTGGTAAAGGAAAAGCGGTGAAAACATACGGTGGCCTGGAGCCACGCTTTACCATTCGTTATGCACTAAATGATGAAACATCGGTTAAAGCATCGGTAACCCGCAACCTGCAATACATACATCTGGTAAGCAATGCAGGCTCTACATTACCCACAGATATTTGGGTACCCAGTACCTATAAAGTAAAACCACAGATAAGCTGGTTGTATGCAGCCGGACTGTTTAAAAACTTTAAGGATAATATGTATGAGACCTCTGTAGAGGTTTATTATAAGCAAATGCAAAACCAGATTGAGTATGAAGAGGGTTATGTGCCCAGCAGCCTGGATGATACTGAAAATCATTTTGCTTTTGGTAAAGGATGGAGTTATGGTGCCGAATTTTTTGTAAACAAAACCAAGGGCCGTTTAACAGGTTGGGTTGGTTATACTTTAAGCTGGACCTGGCGCAAATTTCCTACCCTGAATTTTGGAGAAAAATACCCGGCAAAATACGACCGCAGAAATGATATGAGTGTGGTAGCAATTTATGAGCTAAATAAAAAATGGAAGCTATCAGCATCCTTTGTTTTTGGTACAGGTAATGCAGCAACCTTGCCGCAGCGTTTTTATATTGTTGGCGGAATACTTACACAAGAGTACAGCCGCATTAACGAATACCGTTTACCATCATACCACCGGCTGGATTTTGCGGCTATTATGACGCCGAAGAAAAACCTGAAACGCAAATGGAAAAGTGAATGGGTATTTAGTGTGTACAATGCATACAACCGTAAAAATCCTTACTTCGTTTATTTTGATCAGGCCGGAAGCGCTTACAGCGGCAACCTTGAGATACAAGCCAAGCAGGTTTCGCTATTTCCTGTGATACCCGCTATCACCTGGAACGTAAAGTTTTAGAAACTTCTTTTATTCTTTTTCAGCTTCGCTGAGAAAAAAGATTTGCCACAGAAACACAGAATACAAAGAATATTAAGAATCATTTCATGTTTTTCCGTTCTTCTGTGCCTCTGTGGCAAATCAATTTTTTGCCAGAGGCAAAATCCCAATCTTCCTAAAACAAAAATGCACCAACTTAAAAACTGATGCAGGGGTTTAATATTAACAAATAATGGGTTAGCGTGTAAATGTCTGGTAGCGCTCTACATAGGCACCAGGGAATGCAGGGTCGGTTCCTTTTGAAACCAAAGTAAATAGCACATTGGTTAAAGTAATCATTGTCCAGTCGTAGCTTTTTGGTAATGAATTTGTAACCAGCTTACCAGCGCCGGCAAATTCATAAGTACCAATATCAGAAGTGGTGCTATTGAGTTTGTATTCAAACCTTCCATCTGCATCAAATTTTACAAAATTTTTTGGCTTAGGAGTAGATTTTATGATGGTATCTTTTACAAATACGCCATTTTGAAAAATCTTAAGCTGCACCCGGTTGATAACCCATTCCCCCACAACCTGTTGTTCTTTGGGTAAATCGGTACTGGTATCGGCCTTGGCACATGAATTAAATAAAGCAGAAAAACAAAATAAACCCGCTATAAAAAGCATGGAAGTATAAATAGGTTTCATTAGAAATAAAATATTGGTTGTATTTATAACGAACAACCGGTTATTTTATTGCTTTATTTTTGGCTTGTGTACAAATCTTATAACCCCGCTTTTTTGCAGATCGGATGAAATACGCACTTCGTACCGGTTTTCCATATCGTTTACTACCATTAGGGCTGTATTGGGAGGTATGGTGCCCAGGTTTTCGGCATACATGATCAGCTCATTTACAGGCTGGTTTTCGTCAATATTCAGCGTAAGTCTGATGGCCTTATCTGTTAATCGTTTATGAGACAATAATAACCTACCATTAAAAAATAAAGAAATACTGTCGCCATCAATTTCTCCGTTGTCGTATAAATCAACTGTAAAACTGGTGCTGTCAATCTCAATTGTTTTAATAAGCTCGCTGTTGCGTTTTTTGTATGCGTCGTTTACCACTATCTCCTGAGCAGGCTGTGTCTTTATAACAGGTGCTGGCACTGGTAAATCATTTCTAACAACAGTTTTAGGTTCGGTAATAAGTTTTTTATCAGTCGCAGCTTTTGCTGTGGCAGGAGTTGGAGATTTTTTAATATCTTTTTTAACTACCGGAGGAGGAGGGGCAGTTTTTTTAGGAGTTGCTTTTACTGTAGGTGCTGCAGGTTGTTTTTTTATCACTACCGGCGGTACAGTTTTTTTAGGAAGAGCCTTTACAATGGGTGCTGATGGCGGTATTGGTTTTGGTTTAACAACAGGTTTTGTTTTAGAAACCGGGTTGTTTAAATAGGCCGGATTTTTTTGTAGAATTCTGCGGCTTAAAATGGTTGTACCAAAACCGCAATCACCTTGTTGATTGGGTAAAGGCACCCACGATCCTTCCAGTGATTGTTCATCACCCTTTTTAAAATAAGTTAAGCGATGTATTTGAAAACAGTTACGAATAGTTATTGGAACATTTGTTTTAGTTCGTTCTATTTCTCTTACCTCAACCGATTTGCTTGCGGGGTTAACAGTGCCAGTTAATTTACAAATAGTATAATAACGTTTGCCACCATCGCTAAAATAGGTGTAGGAGTAGCCCGTAACCTTTGTGCCGCTGCATTCCAGCTCCAGCACATATTCGCAACTATCTCCGCCCCAACCGGTAAAAGAGGTGCTTTTGTCTACAAATTTTCCTTTCCATTGGCCGGTAAAATCCTGCGCTTGCAGAGATGTGGCTATAAAAACTAATAAAAAAAACGGTATAAATTTCTTCATCGCTGCAAAGATATTTTAGATTAATTTTTACATAGCTAATACTTCGTTAAATTTGCAACCTGCAAACCGCAAAGGTTTACTAATAAAGATATGATAAAGATAACATTACCCGATGGCGCAGTAAGAGAATATGAATCAGGTTCATCAGCTTTTGAAGTTGCAAAATCCATCAGCGAAGGTTTGGCCAGGAAAGTATTGGCTGCAAATATTAACGGCGAAGTTTGGGATGCCCATCGCCCTATTGAAAATGATGCAACCCTTAAATTACTTACCTGGGAGGATACAGATGGCAAAGCAACTTTCTGGCATTCATCGGCCCATTTAATGGCCGAGGCTGTTGAAGCTGCTTTTCCCGGCGTAAAGTTTTGGGTTGGCCCGGCTGTTGAAAAAGGTTTTTATTACGATATGGATTTGGGAGATAGAAAAATTACCGAGGATGATCTGCTTTCGTTTGAAAAAAAGATGAACGAACTGGCCAAACAAAAAAATATGTTTGTTCGTAAGCCAATAACAAAGGCTGATGCAATACAATATTTTACCGAAAAAGGGGATGAGTATAAATTAGATTTATTGAGCGGATTGCCCGATGGTGAAATTACATTTTACACACAAGGCGGATTTACTGACTTGTGCCGTGGACCACACATTCCCAACACTGGTTTTATAAAAGCCATCAAGCTTACCAGCATTGCTGGTGCGTATTGGAAAGGCGATGAAAAAAATAAACAGCTTACCCGTATTTATGGCGTTACTTTTCCCGAGCAAAAAGAACTGGATGAGTATATATTGATGCTGGAAGAAGCTAAGAAAAGAGATCACCGTAAACTAGGCAAAGAGCTGAGCATTTTTACTTTTAGCGAAGAAGTTGGGCCTGGGCTGGCTTTGTGGTTACCAAACGGTACCATCATTATTGAAGAGCTGGAAAACCTGGCAAAGCAAACTGAAAAAGAAGCTGGTTACAAAAGAGTGGTTACGCCGCATTTAGCAAAAGAAAGCATGTATTTAACCAGCGGACATTTGCCTTATTATGCCGATAGTATGTTTCCGCCGATGGAGATGGATGGCGAAAAATATTATTTAAAACCGATGAACTGTCCGCATCATCATAAAATTTTTGATGCAGAACCTAAGAGTTACAAAGATTTACCATTCCGTATTGCAGAGTATGGAACTTGCTACCGCTACGAGCAAAGCGGCGAATTATTTGGCCTCATGCGGGTGCGTTGCCTGCATATGAACGACGCACATATCTATTGCACAAAAGAACAATTTGCCGAAGAATTTAAGGCGGTAATTGATATGTATTTTAAGTACTTTAAAATTTTTGGTATAGAGAAATATGTTATCAGGTTATCGTTGCACGATCCGGAAAAACTTGGACAGAAATATGTAAATGAGCCTGCGCTATGGCTGGAGACAGAAGATTTGGTAAGACAAGTGTTGATAGAAAATGATTTTCCTTATGTAGAAGTTAAAGGCGAAGGTGCTTTTTACGGCCCAAAAATTGATGTGCAGATATGGAGTGCTATTGGCCGTGAGTTTACACTGGCTACCAACCAGGTTGATTTTGCACAAGGCCGTAGTTTTAATTTAAGTTATACCAATAAAGATAACAGTCCCGAAGTGCCGTTGATCATTCACCGGGCTCCTTTGGGAACGCATGAAAGATTCATCGGGTTTTTGCTGGAGCATTATGCCGGTAAATTTCCAACATGGCTGGCGCCGCTGCAGGTTAAAATATTGCCCATCAGCGATAAGTTTATGGATTACGCAAATACAATTCTGGATACGCTCAAAAAAGCTGATATTCGTGCTGAAATTGATGACCGCAGTGAGAAAATAGGAAGGAAAATACGTGATACCGAAATGGCTAAAGTGCCTTACATGCTGGTAATAGGAGAGAAGGAGATGAATGAAGGAAAGGTTGCCATACGCAGACAAGGCAAGGGAGATATCGGAGTTAAATTAATTGAAGAATTTTTGCAGTATATACTTGCAGAAATAAAAGACAAGGTATCAGAATAAAGCCTGGTGTTGAAACTGATTACCGGTAAAATTTGGATTAGTAACAATTAATAAATATATTGCTAATAGCTTATCCAAAATAAAAAGATAATTTTGATAAGCACAAACAACATTATAAACTAAAAACAATAAATGGCATTTCCACCAAGACCCCGGGGAACTTTTAATCCCCGCTTTAAAAAAGAGCAACAACAGGAACACCGTACCAACCACATGATAAGAGCACTGGAAGTGCGTTTGGTTGGCGAAAATTTAGAACCCGGTGTTTATTCACTAGCCGATGCAATTAAAATTGCCAAAGAGCAGGAACTCGATTTAGTAGAAATTTCTCCCGGTGCCAAGCCGCCCGTTTGTAAAATAATCGACTACAATAAATTCCTTTACGAAGAGAAGAAGAAGAAGAAGGAGATGAAAGCGAAATCTAAAACCAGTGAGGTTAAGGAAATTCGTTTTACACCCAATACAGATGATCATGACTTTGAGTTTAAGGTAAAACACGCCGAAAAATTTTTGAGTGATGGCGATAAAGTAAAGGCCCACGTACAGTTTAAAGGCCGTGCCATCATGTTTAAAGAAAGAGGCGAATTGTTATTATTGAAATTTGCTGATCGCTTAAAAGATGTAGGTGCACTTGAAGGCTTGCCAAAAATGGAGGGTAAAAGAATGCTTGTAATGTTTGCGCCTAAAGCCAAACTATCAAAAAGAAAACAGCAGGAAGCAGACAGGTTATAGTTTTCAAAACATAAAAGATTTAAGGGAAGTTCTTGCTTCCCTTTTTTTATTTTTACAATTAACATGGATACTAGTTTAAACAAATACATCAGCGAAACGGGCTTCTGCAGCCGCCGGGAAGCAGATAAATATATTGAGCAACTCCGTGTTACAATAAATGGCGTAGAAGCCATGAAAGGCAACCGGGTAAAGGAAGGTGATGTGGTAAAGGTGGATGGAGAATCAATAGGCAAAAAAAAGAAAACGGCAGTTTATCTGGCTCTTAACAAACCCAAAGGCGTTACTTGCACTACCGATCTTAAAGACAAAACCAACATCATTGATTTTGTAAATTATAAAACAAGGATATTTCCAATTGGCAGGCTTGATAAAAGAAGCGAAGGACTGATTTTTTTAACCAATGATGGTGATATCGTAAACAAAATTCTCCGTGCCGGTAACCAGCACGAAAAAGAATATATGGTTACCGTTGACCAACCCATTACACTTGATTTTATACAAAAAATGCGGAATGGCGTTCGCATTTTAGGCACTATAACTCAAAAATGTTTTGTGAAGCAGGAAGGCCCAAACCGCTTTAAAATAATATTGATACAGGGCCTTAACCGACAGATACGCCGCATGTGTGAGACGTTGGGCTACAATGTTGAGAGTTTGAAACGCACCCGCATTATGAACATCACTTTAAACAATCTGCCTCCCGGTAAATGGCGTTACTTTACACCTGCAGAGATGGATACCATCAACAACATGCTTAAAAACTCCAGTAAAACGGCTGATGCAGGAGAAGGGATGGATGAATAATTGGCGAAACATTAGGTTCATTTACGCTTAGATAATAGCTCAATAAAGTTATGCCGTACAAGAGTGCGACGCCAATGAAGCCCAATAGCAGCACAAAAGTCTGGCTCAAAATACTTCCAGAAATTCCAGCAATTTTACTTGTTTTCCCTTACCTTTGCCGACCGAAAGAGATAAATACGTCTTTTTCAGACATTTCCCACAAGGCTCAACAAGTGTCCCGTAGTTTCGGAACCGCCAGTAGGGAGTAACTAAAAACAGTTATGTAATGCCAAAGGTTAAAACCAACAGCAGCGCCAAGAAGCGCTTTAAAGTTACCGGTACCGGTAAAATCACATTCCAGAAAGCTTTTAAACGTCACATCTTAACAAAAAAATCTACCAAACGCAAGCGTGCTATGCGTAAGGATGGTGTTGTTGCAGACTCTAACATGCACTTTGTAAGACGTTTATTGGGACTTAAATAAACTAAGCTTCCAACACAAACTTTCAACTTTTAACTTTAAAAAAATTAGAATATGCCACGTTCAGTAAATGCAGTAGCCAGCAGGGCCCGCCGCAAAAGAATTTTAAAAGCTGCCAAAGGATACTACGGTAAGCGTAAAAATGTATATACCGTTGCCAAAAACGTAATGGAAAAAGGTTTAACGTACAGCTACGTTGGCCGTAAATTAAAAAAGCGTGAGTACCGCACTTTATGGATTGCACGTATTAATGCAGCCGTAAGAGAAGAAGGTACCATGACTTACAGCCAGTTCATCAACAAGCTTAGCGTTAAAGGTATTGACCTCAACCGTAAAGTATTGGCAGACCTGGCCATGAATGAGCCGGAAACATTTAAGAAGTTGATAGATTCAGTAAAATAATTTGCTGTATGAATTAATACAAACCGGTTGTGATTTATCGCTACCGGTTTTTTTATGTGTAAATATCAGTATTCAATTACTTTTGCAAAAAAACTCTAAACTAAAAACAGGTAAATCCATTAATGAATAATACTTACGATAGTCTTGTACAGCAAACTTTTAATTTTCCGCAAGAAGATTTTAAACTGAAGAACGATTATTTACAATACAATGATGTGGATATAAAAGCACTCATTGACAAACATGGTACACCCCTTAAACTTAGTTACCTGCCCAAAATTGGTATGCAGATAAACAAAGCGAAAAAACTGTTTGCAAACGCTTTTAAAAAACACAAGTACGAAGGCGAGTATAATTATTGTTACTGTACCAAAAGCTCTCATTTTAGTTTTATTGTTGAAGAAACATTAAAGCACGACATACACCTGGAAACATCTTACGCCTACGATATTGACATCATCAATGCGTTGTACAAAAAAAGAAAGATCAACAAGGATATTCATATTATCTGCAATGGTTTTAAGCAGAAAAATTATACCAGCCGTATTGCAAAACTGATCAACGACGGTTTTAGAAACGTAATACCGGTACTGGATAATAAAGAAGAGCTGGCCATGTACAAGCGTAATATACGCACCGGCGAACCATTTAAACTGGGTATAAGAATTGCGGCTGAGGAAGAACCCAGTTTTCCTTTTTACACCAGCAGGCTGGGCATAAAAGCAAAAGATGTTTTAGCATTTTATGTAGATGAGATTGAAGGATACGAAGATAAGTTTCAACTAAAAATGCTGCATATTTTTTTAAACAAAGGCATTAAGGATGATATTTATTACTGGAGTGAATTGCAAAAAAGTATTGCACTGTATTGCCAGTTAAAAAAGATTTGTCCTGAGTTGGATTCAATAAACATTGGAGGCGGTTTTCCTATTAAACATTCCTTAGGTTTTAATTACGATTACCAGTTTATGATAAACGAAATAGTTGGTAATATTAAAACTGCCTGTAAAAAAGCCAAAGTGCAGATGCCTAACATTTACACAGAGTTTGGAAGCTTTACAGTGGGAGAGAGTATGGCGCATATCTACAGTGTTATTGGCGAAAAAATTCAGAATGACCGGGAAACCTGGTACATGATTGACTCTTCTTTTATTACTACATTGCCCGATACCTGGGGCATTGGCGAAAAATTTCTGATGTTGCCTATAAACAAATGGGATAACGAATACCAGCGGGTGGTTTTAGGTGGCATTACCTGCGATGGACATGATTATTATGATAGTGAAGAACATATCAATGAGGTGTTTTTGCCTAAAGTAAAAACTACCAACGAAGAAAAGCTGGAGAATAATAAAGAGCCGTTGTATGTTGGTTTTTTTCACACCGGTGCATACCAGGATCAGATAAGCGGTTACGGCGGCATTAAGCATTGCCTTATTCCTTCGCCCAAGCATGTTATTATTGAGAGGGATAAAAATGGTAAGCTGATAGAATGGGTTTATGCAAAGGAACAAACAAGCCAGAGTATGTTAAAGATTTTGGGGTATAAGTAATTGATGTAACCACTCATATAATTTTATAATAGGCAAACCTTGTGTTGCCTATTTTTATGTTTGTTAAAAAATATCAGCCATGTTAATCAAACTAAATAAATCTTTCCTGTTAGTTTTTCTATCCACAGTAATTACAGTTAGCGCAGCCTATGCACAAACTGCCGAAGACTCTATAAAAACTGTAATCAATACCATGTTCACCGGTATGAAGAACAGCGATACTGCAATGGTAAAATCATGCTTTACAGAAACGGCCATTATGCAAACTTTTGGTAAAGACAAAGAAGGTAAAACCATTATCACGACCGATAGCCCAAGTGACTTTGCAAAAATTATTGCAACCATTCCTGCAGGTGCTGCCGATGAGCAGATCGTTTTTAAGGATATTAAAATTGATGGACCGATGGCAGCGGTATGGACGCCGTTTAAACTATATTTTAACGGTAAGTTTTATAGTTGCGGCGTAAACTCTTTTCAATTAGTGAGGTTGAATAATATTTGGAAAATACAGTACATACTGGATACCAGGCGAAAAAATAACTGCGAATAATATCCACTTCGTGAATATTAAAATTGCCACGGAAGCACAGAAATACAGAATTGAAAATGTATTTTCCGTGTTTCTGTGCTTCCGTGGCAAACCCCTTTTCGCAGCGAAGCTGAGAAAATTTTATCTTCTTATAACTTGAATAAAAAAGCCCCTCCTAAGAATAGGAGGGACTTTCTCCCGATTTTATCGGGAACCAAACCAACTGTATCTATTTATGAAAAAAACTTACTCCACTTATTGAATAGTGATTTCTTTTGCTCCGCCCTTCACTTCTTCTTTTTTAGGAAGTTCAAGGGTTAAAATTCCATTTTCGTATTTCGCTGTAATGTTGTTTGCATCAATCTTTTCATCCAGTGTAAAACTGCGGTTGAATGCTTTGTAACCAAACTCCTTACGGATCACTTTTTCATTTTCCACAGCAGCTTCTGTTTTCTTTTCGGCACTGATGGTTAAAATTTTGCCATCTAACTTTACATTAAAATCGGCTTTTTCTTTACCGGGAGCTGCAAGTTCTATCACGTACGAACCAGCTTTCTCAAGAATATTTGCAGGCGGAAAGTGCAACACATCTTCCCTAATTGACTTACCGAAATTTACCGGCAATTCATTGAATAATTCATTCATTAAACCATCAAAGGTTTTGTTGATCGGGCTGTTTACTTTTACGAATGTCATAGCTTTATATTTTTAGGTTTTAAATATTTATTCTGTATGAGTATCTTCAAATAATATTCCAATGAATTTTTACGGACAAACTTTCAAAATATAGACATTTTTAAAGCCATTATGTCTGCTTTGAGTAATTTACGCTGCCATAGTTACCGGATTTTTGCAATTTCGATATTGGGAATACTATTAAAGTGGTTGAATATTTTTTGACGGAAGTGTGTAATTTTACATTCTCAAAAAAAAAAGAAAAAATATGTATCCAGAAGAAATTGTAATACCGATGAAAGAAGAGTTAACAGAAAACGGATTTTCTGAACTGTTAACTGCAGATGCTGTAGAAACCACACTGGCAGAAAAAGGAACCACGTTGGTAATGATTAATTCCGTTTGTGGTTGTAGTGCCGGTACTGCAAGACCTGGCGTGTTGATGGCAGTACATAACACCGCAAAAAAGCCCGATCATATCACCACCAGCTTTGCGGGTTTTGATATTGAAGCGGTAAATAAATTAAGGGAGCATTTAATGCCTTATCCTCCATCTTCACCAGCAATTGCTTTGTTTAAAGATGGTAAATTGGTTCATTTTATTGAGCGCCATAAAATAGAAGGTCGCAGTGCACAAATGATTGCCGAGAACCTGATTGGTGCCTTTGAGCAGCATTGCAATTAATAGCGCAATTAGTAAGTACCATAAAAGCCTCCTGTTTAAACGGGAGGCTTTGCATTATTATGCTTACAGCTTTAGTTCACTAATATTGAGCGAATCAGTATATTGCAGTCCGGATTTTATAAAACCCAAATAAGCAGATGTATCCCAACTTATATTATATTTTTAAAGACTGCTTTGGCGTAAGCTGGCATGGTTTAAGTTTTTTAAACACTTTTGGTCTTTTTGTAGCACTGGGTTTTGTAACTGCGGCCATTGTTTTAAGTAAGGAACTGCAGCGTAAAGAAAAGCAGGGGCTTTTATCGCCAAGGGAAGAAATGATTACGGTTGGTAAGCCGGCTTCAATTGGCGAAATTTTTATAAATGGAATTGTTGGATTTATTTTCGGGTATAAAATTTTAGGTCTGTTCATAAACAAAGCACCGGAAATTAATCCGCAGGATTATATTTTTTCTACTCAGGGAAATTTTATTGGAGGTTTATTGTTGGGTGGATTATTGGCTTGGTTTAAATGGCACGAAAAGAATAAACAAAAGTTGAAAGAGCCTGAAAACCGAAGTGTGCGTATTTGGCCGCACGATCGGGTAGGAGATATTATTATCCTTGGTTTAATATTCGGTATCATTGGTGCCAAGCTTTTTGATAACCTGGAAAACTGGAGCGATTTTGTAAAGGATCCTATCGGGCGTTTATTTTCTGCAAGCGGTTTAACTTTTTACGGCGGCTTAATTCTGGCAGCTATCGCTATTTGCTGGTACGCATCTAAAAAAGGGATAAAAATTATTCATTTGGTAGATGCTGCAGGTTTGGCGCTTTTGCTTGCCTATGCTGTAGGCCGTATTGGTTGCCAGGTATCGGGCGATGGCGATTGGGGCATATTTAATAGTGCTTATGTGGTTAATGCTGAAGGCAAAGTTACTGAAGCTGCACCCGGCGATTACCAAAATCAGTTAAACAAAAATGCTGCGTACTATTTAAAAGGAGAAGTGCCGGGTAAAGATTCAGTCCTGATTCAGGTTACCGACCGTACTTACGAAAGTCTTGAAAAAGTGCCTCACAAATCATTTAAAGGGCCATCTTTTTTACCAACATGGATGTTTGCCTATACTTATCCCAATAATGTAAATAAAGATGGAGTTTTAATTGCAGACTGTAAAGAGGAGCATTGCCGGGCATTGCCACAACCGGTATTTCCTACACCGTTTTACGAAACAGTTGTATGTACATTACTGTTTTTGCTACTATGGAGCATTAGAAAACGAATTACTACACCTGGTGTAATGTTTGGTATCTATCTCATTTTAAATGGAATAGAGCGTTTTACTGTAGAACTTATCCGGGTAAACAATACCTTTCCTCTTTTTGGTTTTCGAATTACGCAAGCCGAGTTAATATCAGCATCCCTTGTTTTGGCAGGGCTTATTTTGATTTTAATAGTAAAAAAGAGAGCAGTAGTTAAAGTATAAATTAAACCTTCATATTTATTCCTCATACCTTTCTCCTTGATAAGGAAATCTTCTTTATAATATTTTTGTAACCTTTCTTTTTGTTTAGCGTATAATGGTAAATGACCAAATATCCTTGATATTTACCGTTCAGTATAAAACAATGTACTATGCAACACATAGTACTTACTTTTGTGAAGTAGTTATCAAAGTATATAACTGCTTTATTTGAAAAACAACGATAATATCCGACAGCCATCGGAGTTATCAAAAAACAAAAAGTATAGCCATGAAAAAATTATTCAGCCTGCTGGCTGCTACAGCCATTGGTATGTCCAGCTTTGCCCAATCCGGAGGCAAAATATCCGGAAGTATTAAAGACGGTGGTAATCAAAAAGTAATTGATGCTGCCACCATTTCGCTCCTGAAGTCAAAAGACAGCAGCCTTGTAAAAGCTGCAGTAACCGATAAGGACGGTAATTTCATTTTTGAAAATCTGAAAGATGGAAAATACCTTTTACTTGCCACTTCTACCGGGCATTCAAAATCTTACAGCAACGCCATTGAAATTTCGCCTGCAAACACTTCTGTTGCAGCAGGAGTTTTGCAACTGGTGCCAGTAGATAAGAAACTTGCTGAAGTAACAGTTACTGCTAAAAAACCACTTATTGAAAGAAAGATTGACAGAACAATTGTAAATGTTGATGCTTCTATTACTAGCACAGGCAGTACAGCCCTGGAAGTTTTGGAAAAAGCGCCTGGCATTTCTGTTGATAAGGACGGAAACATAAGTCTGAAAGGTAAAGCCGGCGTTATTGTTTATTTAGATGGCCGCCCAAGTTATTTAAGCGGGCCAGACCTGGCAAATATGCTGCGTAACATGACGGCCACCCAGCTGGAACAAATAGAGATAATGACCAACCCGCCTGCAAAATATGATGCAGCCGGTAATGCTGGTGTTATTAATATAAAAACAAAAAAGAACAAACAGTTTGGTTACAACGGCAGCATTACAAGTGGCTACACACAGGGCCGGTATGCACGTTTTAACGAAGCGGTGAGTTTTAACTATCGCAACAAAAAAATAAACTTCTTCAGCAACTTTAATTACAACCGCAATCACCGAAGCCAGGAATTGTATATTTTAAGAAATTTCCGGGATGCAGGAACCAAAAATATTAAATCAATTTTTGATCAGTCAACCGATATGGTAAATCAAAGCCACAATTACAGTGCAAAGGCAGGATTTGATTATACGGTTTCAAAAAATACTACTGTAGGCCTGGTTTTAAACGGTTTCTATAATCCCAGTTTATGGCAAAGCAGTACCAAAACATCTATTTATGATCCTAATTATAATTTAACCGATGTAACAACTGCCTATACTGAAAATACAGAAAAATGGAAAAATTTCAGCAGTAACCTAAATTTTAGAACCAAGTTAGATACAGCAGGGCAGGAGCTTACAGCCGATTTGGATTTTGTTCAATACAAAGCAACCAGTGTGCAGCCGTTAACCAGTACCTATTTTGATAATGCAGGAAATCAATTAAAAGCACCGGAAGTTTTAAATGGAACTTTACCAACCAACATCAAAATTTACAGTGGTAAAATAGACTATACATTGCCCTTAAAAAAAGATGCAAAATTTGAAGCAGGATTTAAAACCAGCTTTGTAAATAATGATAATAATGCCAGGTACGACAGTATTAAAACAGGCAATGATGTTTTAGACAGTGCCAGAAGCAATCATTTTATTTATGATGAAAATATAAATGCTGCTTATGTAAATTACTGCAGGCCATTGGGTAAAAAATGGACAGCACAACTTGGTTTAAGAGTTGAGAATACGAACTCTAATGGTTTATCAAAAGGATATGCTTTTAATGCAGCCCAGGATAAATTTGAGTATACAGAAACAAAGTTTAAGAGATCGTATACCCAATTGTTTCCTACCGTTTACCTGCAATACACGGCTAATGAAAAGAACCAGTTTGTTCTTAATTATGGCCGCAGAATAGAAAGGCCCGATTACCAGGATATGAACCCATTCGTTCATTTTTTAGACAGGTATACCTTTGAGCAGGGGAACCCCAATTTAAGTGCACAATTTGCTCATAACATCGAGCTTAGTCATACTTATAAAGGATTTCTTACTTCAACAGTTAATTACACCAAAACTACCGATATTATACAAATGGTTTTGGAGCAAAATGATGCAACCAATGAAACCTTCGTAAAAAAAGCCAATATAGCAAGCAGTGAACAAGTAGGCCTGGCAATTACCGCAAACAAGTCTATAACCAAGTGGTGGAGTGGTAATATTTATGCCAATGTTTACAACAATCACTTTAAAGGCGTAGTGGGTACAGAGCCAATTTCTTTAGGAGTTACCAGTTTTATGGTACAATTACAGCAGCAATTTAAATTTAGCAAAGGTTGGGCGGCTGAAGTAAGCGGTTTTTATCGCAGCAAAGGATTGGAAGGGGTAATTTACATTAAACCCATTGCCCAGTTTAATGCAGGTATCAGCAAACAGGTATTAAAAAACCAGGGAAGCATCCGTTTAAATGTTCGTGATATTTTTGCAGGCAGTGTATTTAAGGGATACAGCAAATACGGAACTGTAGATGCAAATTTTAAAAATGTAAATGATAGTCGTGCAGTAAGCCTGACTTTCACTTACCGGTTCAACAAAGGAAAGTTAAAAGCAACAAGCAGTAAAAGAAGCAGCGGCGCAAGTGACGAGCAGAACAGGGTAAAAAACGGTGGTTAATCTGCTTTTGATTAAAAATTAAAGAGAAATGGCTCTTTTTGTAAAAACCTGTCGCCTTTGTGCGATAGGTTTTTTACTTTTGAAAAAAATAACTACCATGCCTTCATTTGATCTTGTAAGTAAAGTTGATTTGCAAACCCTTGATAATGCCATCAACACCGTAAGTAAAGAAATTACCAATCGTTTTGATTTTAAGGGTTCACACGTGGTAATTGATCTTAATAAAAAAGATTTTAAAGTAAACCTGGAGGCCGACAGCGATATGAAAATTCAGCAAATTATTGATGTGCTGATCAGCAGAAGTATGAAGCAGGGGCTGGCTGCCGAGGTTTATGATTTAAGCAAAGAACCTTTTCCCAGTGGAAAAGTAACTAAAAAAGAAGTGCCTGTAAGAAACGGTATTAAGCAGGAAGATGCAAAAAAGATAGTAAAAATCATTAAAGACAGTGGCTTAAAGGTACAGGTAGCTATTATGGATGATATTATAAGGGTAACTGGCAAAAAAATTGACGATTTGCAGGAAGTGATACAGGCTAGCAAAACCTGGAATGTGGGCATTGCGTTGCAGTATATCAACATGAAAAGCTAGGGTTTTAATGAATAATTGGTTAGTTGATAATGGATAATTTTTTTAAATTTATAAGGCTCGCAATATAGAAAACGGGTTTTATAGCAGCTATTTTCAACTTTCCATTATAACATTATCCATTACATTGCTTTTTTTACCTAAAACAGCTTACTTTTGCAGCTTTCTATAACTGTACGGCAAAACCCGTGCGCAAACTTTAAAATTATGAAACAAGAAATTCACCCGGGAAATTACAGATTGGTTGTTTTTAAAGACATGAGTAATGGTACCCAGTTTTTAAGCCGTTCAACTGCTGCATCAAAAGAAACAGTATTGCACGAAGATGGTAATGAGTATCCGGTAATTAAACTGGAGATTTCAAATACTTCTCATCCTTTTTATACCGGTAAAAACATATTGGTAGATACTGCTGGTAGAATTGACAAATTCAACAAACGTTACGCAAAAAAGGATAAATAATTTAAATAGAGATCATTATCTTTATTTCAAGTTTGTTTTTCATGGCTATACTTTAAGTCCCTCCGGTTCTCCGGGGGGATTTTTATTTGAGGCCACGGATTAATTGTCCCGCTGATTTCGCAAATGTCGCAGATTTTAAAGCGCTTTTCAGCAACATAAGCGAAATCTGCGTGCAAACTTTTTTTCCTTTCTTCTTTATCAGTTTTAGACTTTGTAATTTAGCATTTATGAATATCAATGCAGATAGTGATATAATCAGCGCAAAACTCTATCCTTTCACAGCTACACGGCAGGCTGCCGATATTCGTATTGGCATACTTACCATAAGGGAGAAATGGGAGATGATTAAACAAAAGTCACCCATCCCTTTAACGCTATCTGTTTCTGGCGGTATTATACCATCATTAGAGTGGATAAAATCACTTGATAGTGGCGAAGATGATAAGGGAATTTTTACAGATGAAAACATTGTGAAAGTACTCAATCATCCCTGGGATATATTTAAATACAATGATTGGGCTTTGCGTAAAGATTTTGTATTAATAACCAAGGAAAGAACTTCGCAGCCAATTCCAACATCTAACAAAACCATAAACAATGGGGATATTTTTATAGAGGAAGGTGCTAAAGTTGAACATTGTATTTTAAATGCCACCGATGGTCCAATCTATATTGGTAAAAATACAGTGATTATGGAAGGCAGTTTACTGAGAGGGCCAATTGCCGTTTGCGAAGGAGCCATTGTTAAAATGGGTACCAGAATTTACGGGGCAACAACCATAGGTCCGTTTTGTATGGTAGGCGGAGAAATTAAAAATTCAGTTTTATTTGGCTATAGCAATAAAGCACACGATGGTTATTTAGGCGATAGCGTTTTGGGCGAATGGTGCAACCTGGGAGCAGGCACCAGCAACAGTAATTTAAAAAATACCGCCGGAGAAGTTAAGTATTGGTCAGGTGCAGATCAGCAACAAATAGGCGCCGGAAATAAAGGAGGGCTGTTAATGGGCGATTATTCAAAAGCTGCTATCAACACTTCTTTTAATACAGGCACAATTGTAGGCGTGTGTTGTAACGTATTTGCAGCAGGTCTTACACCTACATACATCCCAGATTTTTGCTGGGGCGTTGATGAAACCACAAAATATAAATTAGATAAAGCCCTGGTTGATATTGATAGCTGGAAAAAGCTGAAAGGCTTAACAATTTCCGATAGGGAAAAACAAATTTTGACTGATATTTACAAACTGATTTAATTATTACACGAATTTTAAAACACGAATTACACAAATTATACTAATTACTTCTGCAAATAAATTCGGGTAATTTGTGTAATTCGGAATAATTTGTCCAATAAAAAATAAACTATTTATGCGTAAACAAATTGCAGCAGCAAACTGGAAGATGAACCTAACCCTGCAACAGGCAGAAACCTTAATGGATGAATTGACGGCAATATCCCATGATTTAAAAGAAAATCAGGAAGCAGTTTTTGGGGTTCCGTTTCCATACCTCATCAACGTAAAAAATAAGCTGGCCGGTAAGCAACATGCTTTTGTTGCAGCTCAAAACTGTTACGATAAAAAAAGCGGTGCTTACACTGGTGAAGTAAGTGCGGAGATGCTAAAAAGCATTTCGGTTGATTATGTAATTATTGGCCACAGCGAACGCCGTGAATATTTTAATGAAAGCAATGCCATGCTGGCTGCTAAAATTGATATCTGTTTTGCCAACGGATTGAAGCCAATTTTTTGTTGCGGCGAACCTTTAGCAATAAGAGAAGCGGAAACACAAAACATTTTTGTAGAAACCCAATTGAAAGAGAGTCTGTTTCATTTAAGTGCCCAACAGTTAACCGGTTTTGTAATTGCTTACGAGCCCATCTGGGCAATTGGTACGGGTAAAACCGCCAGTAACGATCAGGCACAGCAAATGCATGCACATATACGCCGCGTAATGGCAAACCAATATGGCGCTCCTGTTGCCGATAGCATTTCTATCTTATACGGAGGAAGCGTTAAAGCAAATAATGCCAAAGAAATTTTTGGGCAGCATGATGTGGATGGTGGTTTGGTTGGCGGCGCAAGCCTTGTTGCTGCTGACTTTGCAGCCATAATCAGTAGTTTGAAATAAAGGTTAGTGCAAATAATTCACCATCTTGATTTTAAAATCATTCATCTCTAAAAATGATTGACAAGGAATTCTGCAGCTTTCTGGAGTATAAATTATGCCACGCTTTTTCAAATTCCGTTGATCTGAAAATTAAAGGTTATTGCTGTGATGGTATTTTGTTGCCTTATTCTGACAATGAAATATCAAAAAAATATGTAGATGACAGACATGAAATTGTTATGACCACATTTATTGGTTTTGATGGTCAGGATAGGTACACGTTAATATTAAAATTTGGCAATAAATCCTTAAGCCGATATGCTAGAGGTTTAGCTATTAAAGAATGCATTCCTTCAGTATCAGAAAATGAATGGTATGATATTGACACTTTAAACAGATTTATTACAATCCGGCTTTTATGAAACAGGAAATATTACGGCCGATATCTTCAGGGTAATGCCAATTAATTTTATAAAAATTATGCAAAAAATTATTTTAATAGCAGTTTTTATTTTATCTGCTACTAATATTTTCGGACAGGCACAAAAACCAAAACTTGAAATTTCTCACTTAACAGGAGATTTTTATATTTATACAACTTGCAACACTTATAAAGAATATCAGGTGCCGGCAAACGGAATGTACCTTGTAACTGATGCTGGTGTAGTTATGTTTGATACACCCTGGGATACAACCCAATTTCAACCCTTGCTTGATAGCATAAAATTAAAGCATCACAAATCTGTAGTAATGTGTTTTGCTACGCATTGGCATAGCGACAAAACTGCCGGACTTGAATATTACAGGCAACAAGGTATTAAAACATACACTACAGTGCTTACGGATGAATTGAGTAAAAAGAATAATAAAAAGAGGGCTGAATTTTTAATGGCAAACGATACTGTTTTTAATATTGCCCAATATTTATTTGAAATATATTATCCCGGACAAGGGCATACTGAGGACAATATTGTTATCTGGTTTGAAAAAGAAAAAATTCTTTATGGCGGATGCTTAATAAAAGGAGCAGATGCTGAGGATTTGGGTTATTTAGATGATGGAAATAAAACCGAATATGCAGCTACATTAAAAAAAGTTCACAAAAAATTCAGAAAGCCAAAGTTTATTATTGTTGCTCATAGCGATTGGAAAAATATTAATTCATTAAAACACTCTATAATGATGGCCAAAAAACTTAGAAAGAAAAATTAATACAACATCGCTTGTTGAAACATAAAATTGCTCCCAGTAAAATATTCCATATTAAGGATACTGCTATTGCGAAGCAGACTTATTATTTGCTGCAAAGGCAAAACTCACATCAGCCTCTACAAAACTATTTAATTTTTCAACTTCCAGTATAGTTTTACTGCCGGCAGAACTCCGGTGATACATTGGCAAAAATTTGGCTCCCACAACAACCTCTTTAAGTGTGTAAGAGCTGCGGTCAACCACGGTATTGCTGAACATATCGTCGAATGCTTTTATAAAAACGATTATTTCGCCATTGATGTTTTTATAATCCTCTAACGAAAAATTATAAAACGGACTCTCTTCGGTTATGGGGTGTACAAGCGTCCAGTTAAGGGTTAATGCGTTGGCTAGTTTAAATTCCAGCTCCAGCGGGAAAAATTTATTTACCATTTTCCCGTTTTCTTCAATCGTCATCCCAAAAGTAACTTTTGCTTCCGCATCGGTAAGGGTAGTGTTTTTATAGGGCGTTACCCTTAACATTAACGCAGTAATATCTTTGTAAGGTGCAATAATTGCATTATCCGAAAATTTAAGATACGCCCTGGGTTTGCTGAACCTGCCATAAAATAAACCGGTGGCAATGCCAAAACTGAGCAGGCCAACCAATGCCTCGCCAGCAGCTACAGCACTGGTTAAAACGCTATTGGGGCTTATATGCCCATAACCTACTGTAGTAAAAGTCTGAGCGCTAAAAAAATAAGCTGCACCAAATTTGCCCACTGCAGAAAGGGCCTCAATCCCATTCAGGTTTTCCACACCTATCAGCATATAAATACTGGCAAAAATAAAATTGACGATGATGTAGAAAGAAAAAATGATGGTAAGAAATTTCCATCCGGGTAAACTCAGCATGGTATGATACCAACTGATTCTGTTTAAAAAAGAAACTCCCTGAATTTCAATATTTGGTTTGCCGCTTTTATTTACAAAGCGCCCACCATAATCACCTGCATTGGTACCAAAGCCGGTGTTAATTTCAGTTTTTGCCTTCGAATTTATTTTACGCAACAAAGCCATATAATAAAGTGAGATTGTTTTTTATTTTTTACTGGAGTATTCCGCTAAATTTGACCAAGTCAAATATATGATTTTGGGCTCAAATTAAACCGGCAACATCATTTTAAAGCAATGCAAACAGGAAGAATTTTATTACAAAGTATGTTGTGGCGTGGCTTGTATTATGCTTCGGCTTTTGTACTCAATATTTTAATTGCAAGGCATTTCCAGGCTTCTGTAAGCGGTGCAGTTTACTATATCAGCAGTATTTATGCATTGGTGTTGCTGGTTGCCAGCCTTAGTTTTGAGTCGGGTATGATTTATTTTTCAGCGAGGGGCGAAATTCCGGCAGACAGGTTATTTAATTCTTCCATCACCTGGTCTTTCATCATCGGTTTATTAACTTATTTAATTGTTTCTCTTTTTTTTAATAAGATATATGATGGAATAGAGCCGACACTTATCATTATTTCAGCATTGTTTTTTATTACGGGTAATCTTTTAATAACTTATAGCTCATCTTTTTTTTATGCAGCTAATAATTTTATAGTGCCCAATATCATTATCATTTCGGGTTCTGTTTTACTCATTGCTTTAATTCCCTATAATGGTCAATCTGTTTTACACGTCATCAATGACAAGAATTATTTTTACGTATACTTCAGTATGTTTTTTGTTCAAGGGCTATGTTTGGCCCTAGCAGCCCATATAAAATTTATTAAAAAAATTTCTTTTAAATTTTTATCCCTCAGCCAGTTAAAAATTTTACTCAGTTATTGTGCCCTTGCTTTTGCGGCCAATGTCATATTTTTTTTATTATACCGCATTGATTATTTTTTTGTAGAAAAATATTGCACTGCCGAAGCTTTGGGCAATTATATACAGGTATCAAAACTGGTACATCTTTTCTTAATACTACCTACTATATTGGCAAGTGCCGTATTTCCCATTACTGCAGGCGGTAATAAAGAAGGTATCGATAAATTACTTACGCTTCTGTCACGCTCTATATTTTTTATTTACACATTGGCATGCATATTTTTAGCGGTAACCGGTAAATGGCTTTTTCCGTTTTTATTTGGTGAGAGTTTTTCACAAATGTATCTGCCATTTTTATGCCTTGTTCCGGGTATATTGTCATTGTCGGGTATTTATACCCTGGCAGCTTATTTTGCTGGTAAAAACAAGGTGCGTGTTAATGTTATAGGCGCCATATATGCACTGATAGTGATAGTTATAGGCGATATACTATTTATTCCAAAATATGGTATTAAAGCGGCTGCAATAATTAGTACAATAGGGTATATTATTTACCAGGTGCACATGATTTCAATTTTTAAAAAAGAGTATAAAATGCCATTAGGAGATTTTTTTATCTTCAAATTTTCCGATTTTCTCAAAATGAAGATCAGCTTTGTAAATGCTTTGAAAAAATGAAATGCCAGGCAAAAAAACTTATATCTTTTTATATCAGAAAACAGGGTTACGCAAAAAAAGCTAAGATTGAATCGGTATTTATATTTTTAATTGTGTAAAACAATATTGTGTAATTTTATTTATCACAAATTAATATCGGCGTTAAATGTGTAACAGATAATTTTTCATTTATAAAGCCAGAAAAAAAATATTTATTGAAAAAAATACTTTGGTTGGCAAGCTGGTACCCAAACCGGATAGATAATTTTACCGGCGATTTCATTCAACGCCATGCCCGGGCAGTTTCACAATTTTGCAAAGTAGAAGTTATCTACATAAAAAAAGATGAAAGCCTTTTGCCCAATTCTATATCTGCAGAAATGAGTGAATTGGATAATTTAACCGAACAGGTAATCTATTATAATTCCCATAAAACAAATTTCAAAATCCTTGACAGGTTTATCTCTTTTCTTAATTATAAAAAGCATTACCGCAATGCGGTTTTGCATTATCTAAAAAAAAACGGTAAGCCAGATTATGTTCATGTGCATGTAGCAATGAATGCAGGAGTAATTGCCCAATGGATAAAGAAAAAGTGGAACATTCCATACCTGGTTACAGAGCACTGGTCGGGTTATTACAGGCAAAGCAAACCTTCTGTTTTTGATTATAATTTTTTATTCAGGTTTTTAAACAGGCAGGTGCTTATAAATGCTACTGACTTTCTGCCTGTAACACAGGCCTTGGGCGAAACTGTAAAAAAAGGCTTTGTTAATGTACCCTATATCGTAGTACCTAATGTGGTGAACACATTGTTTTTTAAATACAACCCTACACATGCTGCACCGTTCCGGTTTATTCATATTTCTTCCATGGGATATGAAAAAAACCCTGAAGGAATTTTAGCAGCAGCCCATTTACTTAAAGACCGCGGTTACCAGTTTGAACTGCTAATGCTGGGTAATAAAAATGAAGAATTATCTGAAATGGCCCGTCGCAGCAAATTAGCTCCGGAAGTTTTAAACTTTAAAAAAGCTGTTTCATATAAAGAAGTAGCAGATGAGATGCAAAAATCTGCGGCACTTTTATTATTTAGCAGGTACGAAAATTTGCCCTGTGTAATACTGGAAGCACTATGTAGCGGAGTACCGGTTATAAGCAGCAGGGTTGGTGGTATTGCAGAAGTAATTGATAAAGAAAACGGCATACTGGTTGAAAGTGAAAACATAAAGCAGCTTGCAGATGCGATGGAGCAAATGATGATTAATTATGGTTATTATGACAGAAAAAAAATTGCTGCTGAATCTTCAGCTCGGTTCAATTATAATACTATAGGCCGGCAGATTGCAGATTTTTATAAATAAATTGCTAACGGCTTAATCATATCTATTTATTAGTTTCGTGCAAATAAATTACAAAATAAAAAACATACAAATGAGCGACATTAAATTAACACAGGGCGAAATACATACAAACAAAGGTGTGATGAAATTTGAATTGTATGATGATGATGCACCCATTGCAGCGGCAAACTTTAAAAAACTTATAAGCGATGGTTTTTACAACGGGCTTGCTTTTCACCGCGTTATACCCAACTTTATGATACAGGGCGGATGCCCTAATGGTACAGGTGCCGGCGGTCCGGGCTATACCATTAACTGCGAATTAAATGGCACTAAACAACATCACGATCGTGGTGTAATGTCAATGGCACACCGTGGATTAAATACCGGCGGCTCGCAGTTTTTTATTTGCCACAGCAGGCAAAATACAAGTCACCTGGATGGAGTACATACCTGCTTTGGAAAAGTAACTGAGGGATTGGATATAGTGGATGATATCAGGGCTGGAGATATAATGGAAAAGGTAATCATCATTTAGCACTATAATTTTAGCCGTTTTATAAAGCCATTTTCGTAATCAGTTATTATGAAAATGGTTTTTTATTATTTTTTTGCGGTACACAATTTTTTCACACCATGTGTATAACTGAAGAAGCCCGGTTTATATTTCGCTAATTTTGATCAAACTATAAACTGATGTTTACAATACTTATAAAACGCTCCGGCTTATTAACTCTCATTTTGCTTTTGATTGCTTTACTTCCTAAAGCGCAAAATAGTGTAGTTACCAAATACGAATCCTCCGCAATTTATGCTGGCATTGAAGTAGGATCGAAAGGTGTAAAAATGAGTATGCTTGAACTGGATAAAAATGCAGGCGAAGATGGGGGCTTTAAAATATTGAAAGATAGTACCATCAACACCGATTTTATTTCATTTACACAACCAACCTACCAGGCAACATTGGCCGCTCTTAATATGTTGTACGATGTGGCTGTTAAGCAAAACCAAATACCTGTTGCCCATGTGTTTACTGCTATCAGCAGTGGTGTTAACATGCAGGCGCAAAAAGATGATAAAAAAATATGGATAGATCAGTTGATCAACGCTTTCAGGTTAAACAATAATGAACCTGAAAGAAAAGTAGCTGTAATTGATGTTTTAGAAGAAGCCCGCCTGTCGCACCTGGGAATAGTACCCGATGCAAAGCGTTACAATACTTTTTTAATTGACATAGGCAGCGGTAATACCAAGGGTGGATATTTTCCTTATGGTAACACCAAAAGTTTTAAACTTTTTCAACTTACCTGGGGCACAAAAAGCACATTTAATGCTGCTGATAAAAATCTGGGCGAGGATAAAAGCCTGGAAAATTACAGCAGCCAGTTAGGCCGTATACTTGCCGGTGCCGAGAATAATGAAATTGAATTTGCAGTAAATTCAAGTGGTGCATTTCCAAAAAGCGATAATATTGCTTTTAGCGGAGGTATTGCCTGGGCAGTGGCCACCTTAATAGCTCCGGAATTAAATGACAATGCAGTTGTAGCAGTAACTTATGATGAAGTGCTGGAATTTAGCGAAAAACTTTTTAAAAATCCTGCTCTTTATTCCGATTATTATCTTGTAAAAACAATCCCTGAAAATAGTGTTGATACCCAAAAGCTTGGTAAAGATGTAAAGCAGGTAAACAAGGTTTTTGATCAACGTGCATTACTGGCTGGTACCGGTTTACTCTTAAAAATTATGAGGCAGTTTAATGGTGTTGTAGAAAGAAAAAAATTCTACCTGGTTAAAAATGGCTCTGTTGGCTGGATATCGGCCTATGTTAATCAAAACGTATCTAAATAAAAAGTTCAGCATATTTATTACATATGAGAGATACTAAATCACTGTTGCTGCTGTTGGTATCACTTTTATTAGTGCTGGTATCATTTGTGCTGATATGGACCTGGGGATATAATTTTTATACTAAAACAGAAGTGGTTCAAAATAACACAGCAAATGCTGTTACAGATTCTGCAACCATTGCCAATAAAATAAGCGACTCGATGCAGGGTGTATATGCTTCTACTTTAAAAAATCTTGATCAACAGCTCGATTCAACCTTAACCAATTCAGATTCCTTAACCAATCAACTGGATGCTAAACTGGCTGAGTTTTACAGGCTGCGCAGTGAAATTGCAACCATTTTGCAAAACAGAAAAACCAATAATAATTTTGTAGCTGCTAAACAAAAAATTGAGGAGCTGCAGGTAAAAGTGGTTGATTTGAAACAGAAAAATCAGATTGTTGATAAAGAGAATAAGAAACTTTTGGATGTAGTAAATGATATGGTGAGAACAGATAAGCCGCCAGTAAAAAATAAACTATCCGAAAATATGGTGCCGGGCATGGCACCTGAAAAAACTAACTCAGCTTACAGTGCTTTTACTGCTTCTGATATGCGATTGTTGGCCTTGGCCACTGAAGATGCTAAGGAAACGGAAACAAATTCAGCAGAGAAAGCAGATAAATTTACCGGTGCTTTTACTGTAACAAATTTTAACAGCCAGCTTACCAATGCCGAGATGATGGTGGTAGTAGTTAAACCCGATGGAAAAGTATTAAAAGGCTCCGGTTGGGATTCCGGAACATTTAATACCACGGACGGTAAAAAAATTTATTCCTATAAATTTAATTTTATTTACACAAGAGGAGAGGCTAAGCGGCTTGCTTTTTCATTATACAGCGGCAATTTAAATAAAGGTATTTATACGATGGAAGTATATCATAACGGGCTGATGATTGGAAGAATTGTTAAAGCTCTTTCCTGATAATTTTATACAACAGGTATGTTTACCATGTATTTTTCCCTTCGAAAAAAAACTACATTATATTTGTTAAATCAGCTACAAAATACATCCAAATCAATCAGCATCTTTACAGTGTTAATTAAGAAAAACCCGTTTATAATCCAAATCCTTTGGAATTACCACCTACCCAAGTAAACGATTACCTATGAAAAACCTTCAGCAATGAAGGTTTTTTTATTTAAGCATATACTTCAGCTTAAACCTGTTTAAAATCTGCCTATTTTAGCTGCATGAAAGCAGCCACTATTCACGAACTGAAACTGGAATTATCCAATGTACCTGCCGAGCAGCTTGCAGAACTGTGCATACGCCTCGCCAAATTTAAAAAAGAAAATAAAGAGTTGCTTACCTACCTGTTGTTTGAGGCATTTGATGAACAGGCTTATATTGAAAATATTAAAATAGCAATGTTGGAACAGTTCCAGGAGATCAATACCTCAAGTATTTATTTTATAAAAAAAAGTTTACGCAAAATTCTTCGCACACTCAATAAATACATCCGCTATACCGGCTCTGCAGAAACAGAAGTAAAACTGCTTTTGTTTTTTTGCAGCACACTTAAAGATTCGGGAATCCCCTTCCAAAAAAATCTGGTTATAAAAAACATGTATCAAAACCAGCTTAAAAAGATAGCAAAAACTATTACAGAGATGCACGAAGATCTGCAATATGAATATGCACGGGAACTGAAAGACTTGAGTTAAGAGTTATTCCGAAAATAATTCGTAGATTGAAATAAAAAAAATGCCACAGTCAAAGAAAAGAAAGGAGCACCAGGGGTTTCATCCAACTGCCAATGCAGATAAAACAAAGAAAAACAAAAGCGCAGTATTGGTTTCAGTAATATTTTTTGCCCTACTAGGCATAGGTATGGCTTACTTTATAGCAGGTGCAGGATTTTTATGGCTTTTTATAGGTGCTGCTGGTGGCGGCGTGGCAGGCTATTTTTTTGGTCATCAGATTGACAGAACCTTGTCAAAAAAATAAATTGCTCACTAACTTTATTACTATTGCAAACCGCTTATTACTAACATAAAGCACGGCAGTTTGTGCATTTTAAAAATTACACTTGCATTTAGGAGTACTATGTATTATTTTGGTGTTTACTTTTATTAAATAACCAAAAAACTACACTTATGAACATTAAAAAATTATTGGTTGGCGGCATTGCAGGCGGTATTACTTTCTTTCTGCTCGGTTGGCTTTTTTATGGCATTTTACTGATGGATTTTATGGCTGCTCATTCCGGAGCATCAGGTAACATCAACCGGCCGGAACCCGATTTTATTTATCTCTTCATCGGAAACCTTGCCATTGGCCTTTTAATAACTTACATTTTTATTAAAGCCGGTGTAAACTCATTAAGCGCAGGTGTTTTAACCGGGGCTGTTATTGGGTTACTAATGGCCATTGGTTACGATAGTATGATTTATGCAACAACCACTACAATGAGCAAAACCGGAATGGCAGCCGATGTTGCCGCTGCAACAGTTATGACAGCCATTACTGGCGGAATAGTTGCCATTTTAATAGGTATGCTTTCAAAACAACGGTCTGCTTAAATTTATTCTTCATCACAGGTAAAAAGATTTCAGTAATATTTTTACCTGTGATGTTGTTTTTCTACCCCTGTTCTTTGTTAAATAATTGCCAGTATTGGCTTTAAAGCACCTGTGAGCAAAAGATTAATTAGTTAGTGTTGATTACTAATCCTACATTTGCATTGTACATTAACGCTGTGAGCACACAGTACAGATAGATTCAATTTTTACAAAGTATTTTCTCCGTAACAGTTTTCTCGTCTTCTTAGTTTGCTTCTACATTACTGCACAGGTATTTTATTTATTTTATTTTAATTTTTAAGTTTTATGAACATTTATGTTTCAAATTTGAGCTTTAACACCAGCGATGCTGAGTTAAGCGAATTATTCTCTTCTTTTGGCGAAGTTTCTTCTGCTAAAGTTATTACTGACAGAGAAACAGGAAGATCACGTGGATTTGGTTTTGTTGAAATGCCTTCTGAAGATGAAGGAAAAGACGCTATGTTGGGTCTTAACAACAAAGAAGTAGAAGGACGTGCAATGTCTGTTTCAGTTGCTAAAGAAAGAGAAGAAAGAAGCAGTAACGGTGGCGGCGGTAGTCGTGGCGGTTACGGTAACAACCGCAACAGCGGTGGTGGTGGAAGATGGTAATTTTTAATTAACATATTTTCAATAAAGAGTCTGGTAACAGGCTCTTTTTTTATGCCCTTGCATATTGTTATCTTTATAAAACTTAAAATATATGCTGATGAAAAAATTCCGGTTTTTCTTTTTGTTGATCTGCCAGTTGTGTTCTTTTTCATTAGTGGCCCAGATAGATGCGCCATTTTCCGATGAAATGAAAAAGAAAATGTGCAATAAAGTAAAAGAAGCTACACAGCATGCCTGGCAAGGTTATAAAGAGTATGCATGGGGGGCAGATGATTTGAAACCGCTTACAAAAAATTCAAAAACATGGTATAAACAATCTATGTTGATGACACCGGTAGATGCTTTTGATACATTTACTTTACTGGGTTTAACAACCGAAGCTAAAGAAGCCAAAGAACTTATTTTATCTAAGCTTGATTTTAATATAGATAACGATGTGCAGGTTTTTGAAATTACCATTCGTTTGCTTGCGGGATTAATAACTGCTTATGAAATGGATGGCGATAAAAAATTTCTTATACTGGCCAAAGACCTTGCCGACCGGTTGATGCCTGCCTTTAATTCAAAAACAGGAATGCCTTACCGCTACGTTCATTTGCAAACAGGCAAAACAAGAGATGGCATAAACAACCCCGCAGAGATTGGAACTTTGATGATGGAATTTGGAAAGCTTTCAAAAATTACCGGTAATAAAAAATATTACAATGCCGCAAAAAAGGGGATGATGTATGTGTACAATCACCGCAGTAAATTGGATTTGGTAGGAGAGCAGATTGATGTGGAAACCGGTAAATGGGTAAACAGCCGCAGCCACATTGGTGCTTACATTGATTCTTATTATGAGTATTTATACAAAAGCTGGTTGCTGTTTGGGGATAAAGATTTTAAAACTGCCTTTGATATACACAATGCCGCCATTAAAAAAAATCTTATAAGCAAAACCAGCAATGGCTGGTTTATGCACCAGGTTGATATGAATACGGGTAAGCAAATTGGAAATACCTATGGTGCATTGGAAGCCTTTTATGCAGGCCTCTGTGCGTTTTCAGGCGATGTGCAAACAGGTAAACAAATACAGGAAGCAAATTATTACATGTGGACAAAGTTCAACCTGGAGCCCGAAGAATTTGATTTTAAAGCTGATACCATTACCAGCGCCTATTATATTTTAAGGCCCGAAAATTTAGAAAGTGCTTTTTACCTGTATCGCCTTACCGGCAGCAATAAATATTTGTGGCAGGGAAAGGTAATGGTACAAAGTATATTAGATCATTGCAGAAATGAGGTGGGTTTTGCATCATTAAAAAATGTGCAGACGTACGAAAAAACCAACTCCATGGAAAGTTTTTTCTTTGGAGAAACCTTAAAATATGCCTATCTCATTTTTGCACCAGCATCAATTTTAAATTTAAAAAAAGTAGTGCTGACTACCGAAGCACATCCATTTAAAATAAAAAAAGGCAAGTAGGAATATTTACATTTGCAAAATCTTAATAAAAAATAATGGCTTCAAAAAAAAACGCAGCAGTCGGTTTTATTTTTATTACGCTTTTGATTGACGTAATTGGTTTTGGTATTATCATTCCCGTTATGCCCAAATTAATTTCACAATTAAAGCATGTAGATATCAGTACTGCCTCCCGCTATGGAAGCCTGCTCATGTTTTCATACGCTGTTGTGCAGTTTTTCTTTGCACCAATATTGGGTAACCTCAGCGATAAATATGGCCGCAGGCCTGTGTTGCTGTTTTCGTTATTTGGTTTTGGCATTGATTATTTATTTCTGGCACTGGCACCAACGTATGGCTGGTTATTTATAGGTAGAATAATTGCCGGCATTACCGGTGCCAGCATGACAACCGGTGCTGCATACATAGCCGATGTAAGCACACTGGAAACAAGGGCAAAAAATTTTGGAATGATAGGAGCTGCATTTGGCCTGGGTTTTATTATAGGCCCCATGATAGGAGGATTACTTGGGAGCCTGGGCCCCAGAATACCTTTTTATGCAGCCGCTGCTTTGGCATTAATAAATTGTGCTTATGGGTATTTTGTTTTGCCCGAATCGTTGAGCAAAGAAAACCGGCGTACTTTTGAATGGAAACGTGCCAATCCGGTTGGAGCTTTAATGCATTTAAAAAAATATCCTGCCATTGGTGCCTTGGCTGTTTCTATTTTCCTGGTTTATCTTGGCGCACATGCTATCATGAGTAACTGGAGTTATTTTACCATGTACCGTTTTAAGTGGGATGAAAAAATGGTTGGTATTTCCCTGGCGGTTGTAGGAGTGCTGGTTGCAGCAGTGCAGGGCGGTTTAACAAGAGTCATTAATCCAAAACTTGGCAACGAAAAAACTTTATATACCGGTTTGGCTTTGTATGCTTTTGGCATGTTGTTATTTGGCCTGGCATCACAAAGCTGGATGATGTTTGTTTTTTTAATTCCATATTGCCTGGGAGGTATTGCCCAACCTGCATTGCAGGCTGTAATGGCAGGTAAAGTGCCACCCAATGCACAGGGTGAGTTGCAGGGAACTATCACAGGTCTTATGAGCCTTGCTGCCATCATTGGGCCATTGCTGATGAACAATTTGTTCTTTTATTTTACCCATAGTCAGGCACCTATACAATTACCGGGAGCACCCTTTTTGCTTGCTGCAGTTTTAATGGCAAGTAGTGCCTTTATAGCATACAGAACTTTACACACAAAAAAAAGCATTGCCTGAGATGATAAAAAGTATCAACGATTTTAAGAATGTTTTTTTTATTGGTGTTGCCGGTGTAGGTATGAGTGCTATTGCACAATACCTGGCTGGTATTGAAAAAAACGTAAGTGGTAGTGACCGGTATTTTAAAGAAGGCGAATATAATGACACTAAAGAAAAACTGGAAGCTGAAGGCATAGTGTGTTTTTTACAAAACGGAGATGGGATAACTGCCGAAACTGATCTTGTTGTTGTATCTACGGCTATTGAAGATACCGTGTTTGAAGTACAGAAGGCAAAGCAACTCAATATTCCTATTATTAAACGTTCTGAATTGCTGGCCCTTATTGCAAAGAGTAAAAGAACTATTGCAGTGGGTGGTACATCGGGTAAAAGCACTACCAGTGCTATGTTGTTTGATATATTACATAAAGCCGGCTTACAACCAAGCATCATCAGCGGCGCCGGTTTGGTAAGTATTATTAAAGAAGGAAAAATAGGTAATGCAAAAGTAGGGAAAGGAGAGTGGCTGGTAATTGAAGCTGATGAAAGTGATGGCAGCATTGTACAATACGAACCCGAAATTGGCTTGTTGCTTAACATTGATAAAGACCACCAGGAGATTGCTGAACTGATGAGTATCTTCGGCATTTTTAAAAACAACAGCCAAAAGTTCATCGTCAATCAATCCAATGCATTGGCAAAAAAACTTTCGCAAAATATTGCGCAGGATTTTTCGTCAGATAAAGATTCACAGGCAGGTTACATCGCAACCGATTTTACACAGGATGGTTTTTGTATTCAATTCTTAATTCTTAATGCTTCATTTTCGATTACAACAATCGGCAAACACAATATGGAAAACGCCCTTGCCGCTATTGCTGTTGCAAATCAAATTGGTGTTGATCTGGAAACATGTTCATCTTCTTTAAAAAATTACGAAGGCATTTATCGCCGCACACAAGTGCTAGGTAATAAAAACGGCATTTGGGTTATTGATGATTATGCACACAACCCGGTAAAATGTGCCGCTGCAATTATGTCCTGCCAACCGGTGGCAGATAAAGTAGTAGCCTGGTTTCAGCCGCATGGGTATGGGCCTACACGTTTTTTAAGAAATGATTTTGTAAAAGAAATTGCCGCTGCATTAAGGCCGCAGGATGAAATATGGATGAGCGAAATATTTTATGCAGGCGGTACCGCTGTAAAAGATATAAGTGCCAACGATTTAATTAATGACATTAAAGCACTGGGTAAAAATGCTTTTTTTGTGGAGGATAAAAAATTGTTTGTTGAAACGGTGAAACCACATCTTTCCGGAAATGTTGTTTTACTTTTAATGGGTGCAAGAGATCCGGGACTGGAAGCATTCAGTAAATTTGTTTTTCATTCACTCTAAATAAAATTTTATGAAAATTATTTTAAGTGCGATTCTCATTTTTTTTCAACTGGCAGCAACGGCACAAAGCAATAATAAAGTAACCAATGCCGAATTTAAAGCATTAATTGGTAGTTGGATGGGCACGGCTGTTAATACCATATTTATTAACGGACAAAACCAGGTTACAATGGCGGTAACGCTTGAAGTAGTTGACATGAAAGATTCTTTACAGCTTAATTTTATTTACACAGAACCAGGTGGCAAACAATTTACAGAAACAAACTCGCTTTACATTTATGATAACGGAAGTAAGCTGAGTTTTGATAGCGCACAATTTGATATTGCTGAGATACGCAGGCGTGGAGTAAGGCTATCTATTTATGCAGAAAGACCGGGCTATGAAAATTATAAGTCTGTAGATTTTCAGGATATACTTCTAATTGGTCCCGGTATTTTCAACATTACAAAAGGAGTGAGGGGTGATAATGCAGTTGACTTTGCAATCAGAAAAAGATTAACGCTTACAAAAAAATAAATGCTACCTGTTCTTACGGCCCCTTCTGAACATGTGCTATTTTTTTCTTACTAATTAAAAAATGACAACACTCATAATCAACATAGCACAATTAGTAAACACCCGTGAAGAAACAATGCTTTTGCGTGGCGTTGCACTAGCCAACTTACCGGTTATTGAAGATGCATTTTTATTAATTGAAGATGGAATTATTGCTGATTATGGCCACATGTACGAACTGGAATTAAAAGTGCCCCATCTGCCTAAAAATATCATTCATGCTGATGGGCAGTTTATTTTACCAACCTGGTGTGATAGTCATACACACCTCGTGTTTGCTAAAACACGTGAGGAGGAATTTATTGATAAAATAAAAGGTGTAAGCTATGCAGAGATTGCTGCAAAAGGTGGTGGTATTTTAAACTCGGCCCGTGTTTTAAACGAAACGCAGGAAGATGATTTGTTTTACACAGCCTGGCAACGTTTACAGGAAATTATAAAACTGGGTACCGGTGCAGTAGAAATAAAAAGCGGCTATGGTTTAACAGTAGGTGGAGAGTTGAAAATGTTAAGGGTGATAAAAAAGTTAAAGGAGAAATCAAACATTCCAATTAAAGCAACATTTCTAGCAGCGCATACGTACCCTGTTTTGTATAAAGATAATCACCAGGCATATATTCATCTTATCATTAACGAAATGCTGCCAGTAATTGCTACAGAAAAACTGGCAGACTATATTGATTGCTTTTGCGAAAACGGTTTCTTTTCTCCGAAGGAAATGGAAACAATTTGTAAAGCCGGCATGCGTTATGGTTTAAAACCCAAGCTGCATGTAAACCAGTTAACCAGCATTGGTGGTATTGAAGCAGCCATTAAATTAAATGCAGTATCGGTTGATCATTTGGAAACGATGAATGATACGGATGTTACCGCATTAAGCCCATCCAACAGCATTGGTACACTTTTGCCAACTGCAGCTTTTTTTCTGCGAATGCAGTACCAGCCTGCAAGAACGCTCATTGATAATAATTGCGCCATTGCATTGGCGTCTGATTTTAATCCCGGCTCATCACCCAGTGGTAATATGAATTTTGTGGTTGCCTTAGCCTGCATACAAATGAAAATGCTGCCCGAAGAAGCCATCAATGCCGCTACCATCAATGCAGCCTTTGCCATGGAACTGCAGAACGAACTCGGCAGCATTACCATTGGTAAAAAAGCAAATCTTATTTTTACAAAACCTATTCCTTCTATTGCTTACCTGCCTTATTCTTTTGGAAATAATTTGATCGGTGAAGTGATGATAAACGGCCTGTTTGTTTAGGCTGCATAATATTTTTCACGCAAAGAAACAAAGGAGCAAAGTCGCTCTTTTTTGCGACTTTGCCCCTTACCGCCTTTGCGTGAAAATTCCAATCTTATATGAATACCTTAAATCTTTCAAAGCAATACTTCGTCAACGCCTCCCTGTCATCGGGATGAGCAATATCAATGAGTAACTTAGCCCGCTGCCTTAAATTTTTTCCAAACAAATTAACTGCACCATATTCTGTAACTACATAATGAACGTGGCCACGGGTTGTAACCACACCGGCACCTTCTTTTAAATGTGGTACTATTCGTGAAATTCCTTTTTTTGTTCGGCTCGTTAATGCAATAATGGGCTTGCCGCCATTGCTCAGTGCTGCACCACGTATAAAATCCATTTGTCCGCCAATGCCGCTGTATTGATATTCACCAATACTATCGGCACAAATCTGGCCGGTTAAATCAACTTCTATAGCACTGTTAATAGCAATAACTTTTGGGTTGCGCATGATTACGATGGGGTTGTTTACATAATCAATATCTAAAAAAACAATGGCCGGGTTATCATCAATATAATCATATAGAATACGGCTGCCTATGGCAAAAGATGTAACTGTTTTATTTGGATGAATGGCTTTCATTTTATTGTTGATAACGCCCTTTTCTACCAGTTCAATAACACCATCGCTTAGCATTTCGGTATGTACGCCCAGGTTTTTATGATTGCTTAAAAAACTCAGCACTGCATCGGGTATGGTGCCAATACCCATCTGCAGGGTGCTGCCATCGTCAATCATACCCGCAATAATGCTGCCAATGATGAGTTCGCTTTCACCCACTTTACTGCTATAATTTTCTTCGGGCAGTTCCGCTTCGTGAAAAACCATTTTAGTAAAACTATCCGTATGCACCATACCATCGCCATGTGTACGTGGCATTAATGGGTTAACCAAAGCTATGATCTGCCGGGCACTGTCAACCGCAGCACGGGCGATATCAACAGATAAACCAAGCGAACAGTAACCATGCTTATCTGGCGGAGATACCTGAACAATGGCCGTATCTAATTCCAGTATTTTGTTTTTAAACAAATCAGGAATATCACTTAAAAAAACAGGAATAAAATCGCCCCTGCCTTCCGCCACCGCTTCTCTTACCGAGCCAGAAACAAACAGCGAGTTAACATGAAAGCTTTCCCGGTATTGAGGCCTAATAATTTCAATATCGCCCCTTAATGTAATGGCAACAAGCTCTACGTTGCTTAACCTGTTTGCTTCTTTTGCAAGTTCTTGCAGCAGGTACAAAGGTGTACAAACACTGCCATGCACAAAAACACGGCTGTTACTTTCAATAATAGATAAAGCTTCTTTGGCAGTTACATAGTTGTATGCATTTGTCATGTTTCTTATTTAATCAGTGCAAAAATCAGGGTTATTCATAAAGGTCGGGCTAATCCTTATCATGCAGGGATATGATTTTGATTTTCACGCAAAGCCGCAAAGATGAAAAGCCGCTAAGTTTATTGCGTCTTTGCCTCTTGGCTTCTTTGCGTGAAATTTTCTGCTTCAAATTCTTTAATTTTAAATAAAAAGAAGCATGCAACTTATAGAATGCGTTCCAAACTTCTCCGAAGGAAATGATCTCAACATCATTAAACAAATTACCAACGAAATAGAATCCGTTGAAGGCGTACGTTTACTAAACGTAGATCCCGGCAAGGCTACTAACCGCACCGTTGTAACTATGGTAGGCGAGCCGGCCAAAGTTATTGAAGCTGCATTTAATGCTATAAAAAAAGCAGGTGAGTTAATTGATATGAGCAAACACAAAGGAGAGCATCCACGGATGGGCGCTACGGATGTTTGTCCGCTGATACCCATTGCAAACATTAGCATGGAAGAAACAGCACAATACGCACAGCAACTTGCCAAAAGGGTAGGAGAACAACTTAACATCCCTGTTTATTTATACGAAGCTGCACAACCAGATACAACCAGAAATAATTTATCGGTGATACGTGCCGGCGAATACGAAGGTTTTTTTAAAAAAATTAAAGAGCCGCAATGGAAACCCGATTTTGGCCCGGCAGCGTTTGATGAAAAGCGTGGCGGTACAGTTATTGGTGCCAGAGATTTTTTAGTGGCGTACAATATCAACCTGAATACAACAAGCACACGACGTGCCAATGCCATTGCATTTGATGTACGGGAAGCCGGAAGAAATATTGAAGCAGACGGCAAAAAAATAAACCAGCCCGGCACTTTAAAAAGTGTAAAAGCCATTGGCTGGTTTATTGAAGAATATGGTGTGGCACAAATTTCTATGAATCTTACCAACATCAACACAACCCCAGTGCATGTTGCATTTGATGAAGTATGTAACAAGGCAAACGCCCGTGGCATACGGGTAACCGGCAGCGAACTGGTAGGTCTTATTCCATTAAAAGCCATGACTGATGCCGGTAAATATTTTTTACAAAAGCAACAACGCAGCACCGGTGTCAGCGAAAAAGAACTTATAAAAATTGCTATAAAAAGTATGGGGCTTGATGAGCTTGGCCCTTTTAAACCTGAAGAAAGAATTATTGAATACATGCTTGCCAACCCGGCTGATAGTAAACTCATAAGCATGTCACTTACTGACTTTGCCAACGAAACCGCCAGCGAAAGCCCGGCACCCGGCGGGGGCAGCATCAGCGCTTATGTGGGTGCATTGGGTATTAGCCTGGCCACCATGGTTGCTAACCTTAGCAGCCACAAGCGTGGCTGGGATGAGCGCTGGCAGGAGTTTAGCGATTGGGCCGAAAAAGGCGAACAATACAAAAACGAATTATTAAAATTGGTTGATGCCGATACTGCCGCTTTTAATAAAATAATGGAAGCCTTTGCATTACCCAAAGCAACCGATGCAGAAAAAACAGCACGTACCGAAGCCATACAAGCTGCCACC
>JANMBZ010000068.1:0-2923 GCA_031360765.1 Chitinophagaceae bacterium | reverse complement strand
CTTTTCTTTTATCATTTTTTGTGTGGCAGCATCTGCTTCACAAAAAACAGTTGCATTCACATCCATGTGGTCGGCAAAATACGGAACAAGCTCAGCTACTTTACCGGTAAGGATATTTACAACGCCACCCGGTAAGTCGGAGCTGTTGAGTACTTCAGCAAATGTTACAGCGCAGAGCGGTTTGGTTGCCGATGCTAAAACGATGCAGGTATTTCCCCCGGCGATGATGGGCGCAATTACAGAAACTAATCCTAATAAAGAATCGCTTTGTGGCGCAATGGCTGCCACCACACCGGTTGGCTCCGGCACCGAAAAATTAAAATGCGATGAAGCAACCGGGTTTACAGAGCTAAACAGTTGCTGAAATTTATCGCACCAGCCGCTGTAATAAATTAAACGGTCAATGCAAAGGTTTACTTCATTTTCAGCTTGTGTTTTTGTAGAATCCTGTTTTATTAACTCATCAATGAACTGCGCCTTTCTGCCTTCCAGCATTTCGGCAATGCGGTATAAAATTTGTCCACGGTTAAATGCTGCCCTGCCGCTCCAGCCGCCAAAAGCATTTCTTGCTGCAACAACGGCATCTCTAAAATCTTTTCTCGATCCCAAACAAACATTGGCAAGATTTTCTCCTTTGCTGTTTGTTGCCACATAATACCTGCCCGATTCAGTGCGGGGAAATTGTCCGCCGATATATATTTTATAAGTTTTTAAAACTTCAAGTCGTTTTTCTGTTGTTGCCATCTTTTTCTGTCGTTTAAAACGTTTAAGGTTTAATGGTTTAATGGTTCTTTCTTGCGTAATCCTTTTATATCTGTCTTTAACAGATAGCTTATGAATTTTTGAAGCATTGCACTGATTCGAACCATCATCAAATACAATTCATCAAACTGTTCTTGCGTAACATATTTTCTGTCTAAGGCTCTGTATAACTGAGAACGCAACTCTCCACAAGAACCTTTTGAATATCCTAAAAACACAATAAATTCTGCCCTGCTTCCTCTTTCAAATCCTTCTGCAATATTATCCATAATAGACCCAGAGGAACCTTCAACCTGTCCAATTAATCTAAAGTTCTTTTTGAAAGCTTCACTATCTATAATCTTGCCTATTTTATCACATAATTCTCTACTAACCTTCCAGGCATCCAAGTCTTCAAACCTCTTAATCGTAGCCATGTGTTAAGGTTTAATGGTTTAAAATTAGTTTAACGTTTAAATCGGTTTTTAAATAATTAGCTGTTTCTTGTTTATCAACCATTAAACGTCTTAAACCATTAAACGTTTTAAACGGTTCTTACAGAATGTTCACGTATGCTGCCAGCCCATGCAATCCACCTTCTCTTCCGTAACCACTTTCTTTATAACCACCAAATGGAGATGTCGGATCGAACTTATTAAATGTATTTGCCCAGATAACACCGGCTCTTAATTTTGTTGTAAGATTAAATATCTTGGAACCCTTGTCTGTCCATACGCCTGCGCTAAGGCCATACGGTGAGTTGTTTGCTTTTTCAATCACTTCATCATCGGTTCTAAAGCTTTGAATGGCAAGCACCGGTCCAAAAATTTCTTCCTGTGCTATGCGGTTACTTTGTGCCACATTGGTGAAGATGGTTGGCCTGCAATAAAATCCTTTTTTAGGTAAATCGTATGATGGCTGGTACATTTCTGCACCTTCCTGCTTACCGATTTTGATGTATTTATTAATGATGTCTAACTGTGCTTTTGAGTTGATGGCACCAATGTCGGTGTTTTTATCCATCGGATCTCCCACTATCATAGTCTCCAGCCTGTCTTTTAATTTACGCACCACTTCTTTATAAACAGATTCCTGTACATACAGTCGTGAGCCTGCGCAACATACATGGCCCTGGTTAAAAAAGATACCGTTGATAACACCTTCTACAGCCTGGTCAAGCGGTGCATCATCAAAAATGATATTGGCAGCTTTGCCACCTAATTCCAATGTTGCTTTTTTATTGGTACCTGCAATAGCACGCTGAATAATTTTTCCCACTTCTGTGCTACCTGTAAAAGCTATTTTATTTACATCAGCATGATTAACAATTGCTGCGCCTGTTGCACCAGCACCGGTAATTATATTTACAACGCCGGGCGGAAGATCAGCTTCCTGTATAATTTCAGCAAGTTTTAGTGCAGTCAGCGAAGTGTTCTCTGCTGGTTTTAAAACAACTGTATTGCCACAAGCTAAAGCAGGAGCTATTTTCCAGGCTGCCATCAGTAAAGGAAAATTCCAGGGAATGATCTGTCCAGCCACGCCCAAAGGTTCTGTTCTGCGGTTCGGGAAAGCATATTCCAGTTTATCGGCCCAGCCTGCATAATAAAAGAAATGATTGGCGGCTGTTGGTACATCAAAATCACGACTTTCACGAATGGGTTTGCCGCCATCGAGTGTTTCAATGATGGCAAACTCTCTTGCACGTTCCTGAATCATACGGGCAATGCGGTAAATATATTTTGCCCTTTCTGCAGGCGGCATTTTTTTCCAGGTCTTATCGTAAGCCGTTCTTGCGGCAACAACAGCTTTGTTTACATCGGCCGTGTTGGCTTCTGCAATCATCGAAAGCTTTTCTTCTGTTGCCGGGTTGATGGTTGCAAAATATTTTTTGCTTTGTGGCTTTTCAAATTTGCCGTTGATGAACAGATCATACTGCGGATTAATTTTTGCTGCGCTCTTGCTTTCGGGTGCAGGCGAAAGGTTTCTTGCAGAATCAAACTTAAGTTTTATTGTATTGCTTTTTTTTGTTGCCATTTGTAGTTTTATTTTTTCACGCAAAGACGCTAAGTTTTAAAGTCGCAAAGATTAGCGCCTTTGCTCCTTTGCCGCTTTGCGGGAGATTAATCTATTGAAAAATAATTTGCAGATTGATAAACTCCTGTCTTCTGTTTCATCAACTGCA
>JANMBZ010000003.1:0-16053 GCA_031360765.1 Chitinophagaceae bacterium | reverse complement strand
GTCCTTTTATCCATCTCATTGATATCATTTCTTTAAATGCCTTCCAGATACCAATTAAACCCGTGCCCCCACCTGCAGGATAAATAATTACATCCGGCAGCTTCCAGTTCAGTTGTTCTGCAATTTCATAACCCATTGTTTTTTTTCCTTCTAACCGGTAAGGCTCTTTTAAAGTGGAAATATCAAAATATTGATTATTCCTGTTTATTTCCATTGCTTTTTTTGCACAGTCATTTATTAACCCATCTATTAATATTAGTTCAGCGCCATACAATTCGCATTCCTGTTTAAATATTCCAGGAGTATGCCTGGGCATTACTACTGTACATTTTATATCGGCTTTTGCACAGTAAGCCGCCAGGGCACCTCCTGCATTTCCTGCTGTTGGAATAATGCAATGCTTTATTCCAAATTCTTTTGCTTTAGATATCGCCATACTCAATCCTCTTGCTTTAAAACTTCCTGTTGGGTTTAATGATTCATCTTTTAAAAAAAGTTGAGGCAGGGAATATTTTTTACCAAGATTATCTAACTGCAAAACCGGTGTCATTCCTTCTCCCAGGCTGATTATGTTCTGCTTTTTAAATACCGGTAACATAGCATGGTAACGCCACATGGTATTATCATCCTGATCAATGTCTGATTTTGAAAATTCAAAATCCCGGTTATAATTTGCAGATAATGGTTTATTGCAGCAGGTTGAAAATGTGTTTATCTTTTTAGGATTGTATAACGCTCCGCATTTTGAGCATTGCAGATTCTGCAGTAAAGAATATCGTTGTATGGCCAGCATAGCTTTATTTTAAGAACAAAGCTATTGTTATGCAGGTGCATTTATTGGGGCAATAAGTGATGGCTTATAACAATTGATTATAGTGTGCAATGGCCATCTTTATAAAAAGGTTATTCATTTTATCGTTTCCATTTCCCTGACGCTGTACAAAATAAAATTCTCTTGAAATTTCTAAATCAGGAATATGCAGTCTTACCAGTTCTTTTGACTGCAATTGTTTTGCAACTGATCGCAAAGGCAGAAATCCAATACAGGTATCATCAAGTAAAAAATTTTTTAGGGCTTCTGTTCCACCCAAAATAATCCTTGTCTCCAGGTCGGATATTTTAATATTATGTTTTAGCAACCCTTCAGTTACAGCAGCTAAGGTTCCAGAGCCTCTTTCCCGTAAAGCCACATCCATTGTTTTTAATTCCTGCACATTTATTTTACGTTTTTTTGCCAGATGGCTTTTTGCAGAACATACCGGAACCACTTCATCCTTTAAAAAAAATTTATAGCTCACAGAAGTAATTTTATTTTTTCCTTCAATTATACCCAGGTCAATTTCCTGCTCCATTAAAGCCTTTAAAATATTTTCTGAATTGCGGTTAACCAAACGCAGACTTATATGAGGGTAAGCTTTGTGAAACGCAGATAAAATACCCGGCATTACATATAATGCTACGGTAGTGCTTGCTCCAACTACCAGCGAGCCTTTTGCCAACTGTTTATTTTTAACAACAGAAATGTCAAATTCAAGCTGGCGTTGAATATTTAAGGCGTTGCTGATATGCTCAAATAAAATTTCACCTTCCCTGGTGAGTGATATTGAATTGGCCTTTCGTTCAAACAAATTAGCATTGTACTGTTGCTCAAGATTTTTTATATGCTTGCTGATAGCCGGTTGACTTATAAATAAAAGTTCAGCAGCTTTAGAAAAACTTAAATTGCGTGCTACTTCAAAAAAAACGATATGGTTAAAACTAAGCATCCGTATTTTGATTTTCGATTACTGAAAGACTATGCTTATGATTACTCGAAATATTCTCCATCGTCCACTCTACTTTCTTTTCAAAAATATGTTTGCGAACAGGGCAATCTGTTTTGGTGCAAATTTTACAGGAAAAATCAAGGCAACCATCTGAATGCACAAACAGCTCCACCGTTTCGCCATATTCATTTTTAACTAAGTTAGATAAGGCATCAATTTCTTTGTGTGCTTCATGCACGTTCAGATACCAGGGAACGGTAAGATGGCAATCAAGATGAATGGTGCTGCCATATTTAATAATGCGCAGGTTGTGCAGGTCAATCCAGTTCTCTCTGCGGTTTGCATTGAGCATCTCCACCATTTTTTTCAGCAGGGTTGTGTCTGCCTCATCCATAATACCGGCTAACGAACTCCTCAAAATTTTATAGCCTGTAAAAATGATAAAGATTGAAAATGCAATAGCAACAGCACTATCAATCCAAAGCAGATCAGTAATTAAAATCAAAATTAGCCCAACCACAATTCCCAAAGTACTCCAGGTATCGGTTTGAAGATGTTTACCGGTTGATACCAATGCCAGTGAATTGTTTTTTTTACCGGTTTTAATACAAATGGCTCCTGCAAAATAATTGACGATTCCTGTAACAGCTACAAGCACAATTCCATAATCCAATTTTTTTATGGTATGCGGATGCACAAGATTGTTGAAGGCTTCGTAAATGATTATGAGACCTGCAATGCTTATCAAAGTTCCCTCAACAGCCGCCGAAATAAATTCGGCCTTACCATGCCCGTAAGGATGATCCTTATCACGTGGCTTTGCAGAAACGTACAAACTATAAACACCGATCAAGCCGGCAACCACATTAACAATACTTTCAAAGGCATCGGTTAAAATAGCTACCGATCCCGTTAAATACCACGCAACAGTTTTACCAATTAATAATAAAATGGAAAGTACCGCTATGCGTTTTTGAATTTGTAAATTGTATAATGCTTTTTGCAATGAAAAAATTGTTAGATGTAAAGATACAAAAGCGGAAGGGATGAGTAGGTTAGAGTTGTCAATCTTTTGAAGGTTAACAATTTTTGTTACAACAATATTCTTTTATGCGGATTTGCTTCTGCAAATGAGTAAATATTATTGCGGATATAATCGTTATCTGCATAGGGATTCAGCATATTCTTTAATTCGCCGGAACTATTGATGGCAAAGGACTTTGGCAAATAACCCATGCCCCAGAAACTGCCACGTTCTATCAGCAAACATAATTTTTCATCTTCCCTAATGCCTTCATCAACCAAAGCAAAGGTTGGCAGGTTTGCAGATAAAGCATCCAATGCATTTTTAATTTTTAGATTATAAATCCGGGGAAGTTCCAATGCCTCTTCTTCCGGTTTTGTAAAAGGCGTTTTATCAATAAAACAAAGCCGGGCATCTAAACTAAACTCCTCCACCATTTTTTTTATCAATACCAAACCTTCATTAAGCAAATTAAAATTGTATAAATGAGGCAGGTGTTTTTTCTTTTTATCAATAGCCAAACGGATATATCCCCGGTTATCTTCAAAAGAATATAAGGCATATTTTACTGCCGGCTGTTTCTGGCTTTTATTGTAGCGGGGCCACAATCTTTTTATTTCGGTGCTTTCAAATACAATTGCCTCCAACTCGGTTGAGCATTGTTTGTAAGTGACTTTATAAATGTTGCGTATAAAATTTTGTCGCTTCAGATCAGGATCGTTGTGCGTAAAATGGCTGGTTACTCTTTTCTTAAGATTGATGGCTTTGCCAACATAAATAATCTTGTCTTTACTGTTGTGAAAATAGTAAACACCAGGCTTTGCAGGCAGGTTATCAATCACCTGCTTATCCAGGTTCATGGGGAGCCAATGCTCTGCAGATGTGCGTTTCAGCATCAAATCAATATGCGTCATCGCTCCGTTTGCCAGCATGTATTCAAATAACTTTACCGTTGCTTTTGCATCCCCGCCGGCACGGTGCCTGTTCTCAATATTTATTTTTAAAGAACGGCAAAGGTTTCCCAGGCTATAAGATGGTAAGCCCGGGAAAACTTTTCTTCCAAGCCTTACTGTACATAATTTTTTTGCCGTTAAATCGTAGCCAGATCTTTTAAGTTGATGTTTTACAAAAGAGTAATCGAAGTTTACATTATGAGCTACAAAAATATTGTCATTTAAAATTTCAAAAAGTACATCCGCTATTTCATCAAATGCAGGCGCATCTGCAACCATGGCATTATTAATACCAGTTAGTGAAGTTATAAAGCCTGGAATAATTTGTTGTGGATTAATGAGGGTTTCAAAATGTTTTATCACCCTTTCCCCATCATGCACAAATACAGATATCTCTGTAATACCATTCGCTGCTGCATGGCCGCCTGTTGTTTCAATATCTACAATTGCATAATTCATCGGGTAACGAAAATACTAATTATCTTAGTCATTAAATATTTTTTCTCTGAAAGGAATATTCCAAATTTGATACAATAAAAATATAACATGGAAATAAAAGCATTCCCCTTTCAAACGCTTGACTGGACTGGCATTGTGGCCGAAGCACACGCAGGTAGAACCGGTATGGCTTACTGGAAAATTTTTAATATGGGCAACATCAGAATCCGCATGGTTGAATATTCGCCTGATTATTTTGCTGATCACTGGTGCAACAAAGGGCATATTATTTATTGTGTTAGTGGCCAGATGATAACAGAACTTGAAGATGGAAGGAAATTCGTTTTATCAGCAGGTATGAGCTACCATGTTGGCGACAACAGCATTGCACACCGAAGCCTGTCGGTAAATGGTTGTACTTTATTTATTGTTGATTAGGAGTTTTTTCATCAGCATGGGTAAACTTATGTATCGCATCTTTATGCCGTATCATTTTAATAGCCTGTATCAACGCAGTTAAAGCAAACACGCCGCCAATAACCCAGTTAAGATATTGCTGGCTGTTTGCAATACGCTGCACAAGCCATTTTCCGCCAAAAATAAAAAAACAATTGCCTGCCAGTGTTCCCAATCCAATACCAACAATGTAAATATTATATTGTGCTTTTACCGGCTCTAATATTTTTTTACTAAATAAAACGGTACTCCATCCGAACCAAAATGGTATTTGTACGGGGTTGATGGCGCACATAAACATGCCCAGCAAAAAACGATGCATATTGTTTTGCAACAACACATTTTTTCCACCGCCATCCGCCCTGGTAGCGGCAATAAAACTACCAACAGCCAATGCAATAATAATAATGAGTGTAAACCATTCCATTGCCTTCATCAGTTTCTCCTGTTTGCGTATCCAATCCACGCCAACAAGTGATATACGTACGTAAATCATTTCAACCAATAAAGACCCGAAGGAAAAATAAAGTGCATTTGTAATACTTTCCTGAATGCCAATTTGCATTGCAGCAACATTCAGGGTTCCCAGGGGTAGCGACCCCAGAAAACTGATAATCAATCCCCACAAAAAAACACGAAGCAATTTGGGCATTGCACAAAGATAACGGGCAAAGCCAATATCAATAATAAAAGAATTTATAAAATCTGTAGTAGTTTATCTTGCAAAAACTGATAATGAAACATTCAGATAATCTGACATGGAAACACTACTGCCGCCCACACCAAAATCTCTTCTGTTAATTTTAAATTCGCCATCAAAAACATACCCCCCGTTTTTAGACTTTGCTGCAAACCCAAACTCCACGGGCTTTGTAACACCTTTAATGGTTAAGTTACCAAACATATAATACCTGCCTGCAACTTTAGAAAGTACCACTTTTGTACTTTTAAACTGGATGGTTTTATAAGTGGGGGTATTAAAATATTCTGCTTTACGCAAATGCTCATCACGGCTGTCGTTATCGGTATCAATAGTACCTGCATCAACAGTTACATCAAAAGATGATGCTGCAAGATTTGCAGGATAAAATTTTATATTGCCCTTCAAGCCTTTAAAATCGCCATTTGTTTTGATGCCGAAATTCTTAATCACAAAATGTATTTTACTATCTGCATCAACCGGTGTTAAAGTTGACTGTGCACATAAACTCCCCGAGTAAATAAAAAACAGGGCCGATAGGAACAATAATTTTTTCATGAAACTTGTTTAATTAAGATTTTCTTTTTTTAAAGCTACTCAAATTATAGGTAACTCCAATTGCACCACCGGACATCTTTTTACGAAACCTGTCATTTTTATCGCCACCAGGCGTTGTTTGCACCTCTTTATCGGTTGTATATTCAGCAAACAAAAACTGAAATCCAAGTTTTACAGCCCATATATCATTCCACTTATACTTTGCAAAAAATTCGCTGTTTAATGCTCCTCTATCATTATCGCTTACCAAAAAAACATTAAACCCGGTGGGCTTTGCTGTTACTGGTACCCCGGTTGCAAAATTATTTGCGTAATAAATACCATTTTGTTTTTTACCGAAGCTAAAACCAATCAAATCAATATTTAAGCCAATTGATATTTTTTTTGTGAAATTATAGCCAAAGTTCAGCGAAAGGTTTAATGAATTTACCTGTGCTTTTGGAAATAATACGGAGTCAATATTTGGCAAAATATCATCGGCAAAAAATACACCCGGGCCGGTTTTACCACTCGTTAATTTCGCAGGAGCAGTTCTGAAATATTGATTTTTGGCAAAGTAACTGGTAAACCTCAACCCTGGACCAATCTCCAATCGCTTGTGTTTACCAAATTTCCAGTTATATACGTATGCTAATGAGCCGCTACCCTGTGATGAACCGATAGCACCCGTTAATTCAGCAAAATTATCAACCAGTCTTTTAATTTTTTGGGCTGTTAATGTATTAAAAAGAAATACAGTAAAGATAGATGCAGTTAAAATCTGTTTCATGTGTTTACATTTATTTTAATTCGGTGTAGCCAAACTGAATACGGTACTGAGCACACCAGATAATTACATATTTATACGTATCAACATCGGGTTTGGTTGCCAATTCGTAATTAAAATTGCCATTAAGGTATTTTAAAAATCCTAAATCTTTGTAATCAACAGGTGGCATGGCATTGTTACCAATGGTTTTTGAAAAATAGACATGTAAATCGGGACCACTATAGGATGCGAAATTTTTAAAAACCAGGTAATATTTAGCACCTGCTTTTTCTAAACTTACATCTCCCCTTGCTTTATCGCCAAATTCGCCACCTATTAATGTGCCGGTGTATAAAACTACTCGCTGAGTATCTTGGGGAGGCGGCACAATAATTTCGTTGCCGTAAGCAGGAATATTTTCTTTTTTGCAACCCGCAATAAACAACCCTGCCACAAATAATAAAGCGTAAAGTATTTTCATAAAAATTAAATTAGAATATAAAAGTAAATGACTAGTTCACTAATTTTTGTCAGCTACATGACAGATGTTTTTTTACAGTTTCTTAACCTCTCATGTAAAACTAATGGAGTAATCGGGCATGGTTAAAGTATCGCTATCTTTGATACTCTTTTTATGAACCAATTTAAGAAATAGCTATTCATTGCAAAATCATCCGGCAGATATAATTATTATTGGCGGTGGCCTTGCCGGTTTGGTAAGTGCTATTCATTTATCCAAAGCAGGTTTGCGGGTTACACTAATTGAAAAAAATGAGTACCCAAAACACAAAGTATGTGGCGAATATATCTCAAACGAAGTTTTGCCATACCTGCAATATTTAAATGCAGATCCAATGCTAACCGGCGCAAAAAAAATAACCCGTTTTCAATTAAGCACTACCCGTGGAAAAATAATTGAAACCACCCTACCGCTCGGCGGCTTTGGGGTTAGCCGCTTTATGCTTGATAATTTTCTTTTACAAAAAGCAATTAAAAATGGTTGCACAATAAAGCAGGATATAGTTTCAGATGTGCACTTTATGAATGATGCATTTGAAGTAACAACCAAAGATGGTGCAAAGTTATCCGCTAAAATTGTTATTGGTGCGTTCGGAAAAAGAAGCAATATGGATATTACACTCACCAGGGATTTTATAAAAAATAAATCTCCTTTTGTTGGTGTAAAAACGCATTTGCAGGGCAATTTTCCTGATGACCTGGTTGCCTTACATAACTTTGAAGGTGGCTACTGTGGAGTATCGCAGGTAGAGAATGGGAATATGAATGTTTGCTATCTTGCCAATTATAAAAGTTTTCAGCGGTACAAAAATATTGATGCATTTAATAAAGAAGTGCTGTATAAAAATCCGCATTTAAAAAATATTTTTGAAAACTCTACTACGGTTTTTGAGCAACCATTAACTATCAGTCAAATATCTTTTTCAGATAAAACAACGGTACAGGATCACATACTCATGTGTGGTGATGCTGCAGGCATGATACACCCTTTGTGTGGTAATGGCATGGCCATGGCCATTCACAGTGCAAAAATAGCTGCTGAACTGGTGATTGATTATTTCAATAAAAAAATAAAAAGCAGGGAGGAACTGGAAGCAACATACCAGGTGGAATGGAATAATCAATTTAAAAAAAGAATTTCTACTGGCAGAGTGTTGCAATCTTTATTTGGCAAAGACAATCTTGCAAGAGCAATTATGTATGGCCTTACTCATATACCAGGGTTATTACCGTCAATTATTAAGCAAACCCACGGAAAGCCTTTAAACGTATCTACCCTATGAAGAAACGCTGTTTATTCAGAATATTGCTGACAATTTTCCCCATCACACAAAAATTTTTACCTTGTTTGTAAGTACAAAATACCGCAGTAGAGAAGATGAGATCATGGATAATTTTTCTATGGAAGGAGAAATGCTGCGGAAAGCATTGGATAATATTGCGTCTATAAACCAACAGCTGGGCGGAAACCAGGCAACTATCCTGGGCATAAACACGTTATTAAAAACAGAACCAAAGCATGCTGTTATAACCATTGTTGATCTTGGATGTGGCAGTGGCGATATGTTGAGAGCAGTAGCTGATTACGGAAGAAAAAATAACTTTAAGTTTAAGCTCATCGGCATAGATGCAAATGAATATACTGTAAATTATGCCTGCACACTTTCAGAAAACTATCCTGAAATAAGTTACCTTAAAATGGATATATTGGGCGATGAATTTTCGGGCATAACCTTTGATATAGTTATTACAACCCTCTTCCTTCACCACTTTACCAATCAGCAAATTGAAGAAATGTTGATTCCAATTGTAAATAAAGTAAGGATCGGTATTGTAGTTAATGATTTGCATCGGAGCAGCATAGCTTATTACCTTTTCAGGGGATTATGTTTTTTTATAAAAAATCCCATGGTAAAAAAAGATGGAGCCATTTCTGTTTTACGTGGATTTAAAAAAAATGAATTAATTAATATCAGTAAAAAGCTAAAGGATTCGGTAAGTACCATCAATTGGAAATGGGCTTTCAGGTATCAGTGGATAATAAAAAAAACATGAGTGTAAAAATTAAAGCAGTAGCAAAACAATTACCCCCTTACTTTCGTGAAACTGCAGATATTGTGCCTTTGGTAGAAACCTGGCTTGCAGGGCAAGATGAAAGATTTATTAGAAAAGTGATTAAAATTTTTGGCAATGCAGGAGTTGATAAAAGATATTCCATCATGAGCCCCGAAGAGGTTTTTACAAGCACTTCGTTTGAACAAAAAAATGATATCTACGTTCGTGAATGTACAAAACTAGCTGAGCAATCTTTACAAAAAGCATTGGATAAAGCCGGATGGAAAGCTAATGAAATTGATTACCTGATAACCGTAAGTTGCACCGGCATCATGATACCATCCGTTGATGCTTACCTCGTGAACAAATTAAAAATGAAGCAGGATATTGTGCGCCTGCCGGTTACTGAAATGGGTTGTGCAGCGGGCGTTTCGGGCATTATCTACGCCAAAAACTTTTTAAAAGCCAACCCCGGTAAAAAAGCAGCGGTGGTTGCAGTTGAATCGCCCACAGCCACATTTCAATTGAATGATTTTACAATGGCCAATGCTGTAAGTGCCGCCATATTTGGCGACGGTGCTGCTGCCATTTTATTATCATCCTGCGATGAAGATGATGGACCGGAAATTATTGGAGAAGAAATGTATCACTTTTATGATGCGGAATACATGATGGGTTTTAAGCTTACTGATAACGGTTTAAAAATGATATTAGACGAAACTGTACCAGAAACCATTTCGGCACATTTTCCAAAAATTGTACATCCTTTTCTCCAAAGAAATAATACAACTATTGAAGAAGTGGATCACCTTATTTTTCACCCGGGTGGCAGAAAAATTGTGCAAACGGTAGAAGACCTTTTTGGCTCACTGGGAAAAAACATTGACGATACCAGGGAAGTTTTAAAACAATATGGAAATATGAGCAGCGTAACCGTTCTTTATGTTTTAGAAAGATTTTTAGAAAAAGATATTGCTAAGGGAGATAAAGGACTAATGCTTAGTTTTGGACCCGGCTTTTCGGCACAAAGTATTTTATTACAATGGTAAAAGAATTTGAAAATAAAAATTACTGGGCACTTATTTTGGGTGGATCTGCAGGCCTTGGTTTGGCATCTGCAAAAAAAATGGCGGCCCATGGTTGCAATATCATCATTGTATATCGCAGTACCAGGGCCGATGCTGCAGTAATTGAACAGGAGTTTGAAACAATAAAAGCAACCGGTGTTGATGTTATTTCTTTTAACAAAGATGCCATGTCGGTTGAAAAGAGAGAGCGCATCATAGAGGATATTCAGTTGAAAATTGGCGAAGCAGGAAAAATAAGATTATTGCTCCATAGCATTGCCAAAGGCAATTTAAAACCCATGATTGCTCAAGAAAGCGGCGCTTTGCAAAATGATGATTTTCATTTAACGCTTGAATCTATGGCCATCAGTTTATACGACTGGACCAAATTACTTTTTGAAAAGAAATTATTTGCAGCCGATGCAAGGGTGATAAGTTTTACCAGCGAAGGAAACCGCAAAGCATTTAAAACCTATGCGGCGGTATCTGCCGCAAAAGCTGCACTGGAAGCCATTACGCGGAATATTGCATTGGAATTTGCTCCGCATGGCATAAAAGCAAATTGCATACAGGCCGGCGTTACAAATACTTTTTCTTTCAGGATGATTCCCGGGCATGAGCAATTAGAAGCCGCCGCTATGAAACGAAACCCTTTTAAAAAATTAACTACTCCCGAAGATGTTGCAAATGTTGTGTATCTTTTGAGCAAAGATGAAGCAGCATGGATAAACGGAACTATTATTATTGCCGACGGAGGAGAACATATTAATTAAACAATGACAACACAAGAAATACTAGATCTGCTTCCTTACTCATCACCTTTTTTATTTGTAGATGAATTGCATGAAATTTCAGAAGATGGTGCTAAAGGAAGTTATACTTTTAAAACTGATGAGCATTTTTACAAAGGCCATTTTAAAGATCTTCCAATAACTCCGGGTGTAATTCTTACAGAAACAATGGCACAGATTGCCGTTATTACACTGGGTATTTACCTGGGAAGAGAAAAAATTGAAGGAACAACAATGCCGGAAATTGCGCTTACTTCTATTGCAGTTAATTTTCATGCCCCGGTTTTCCCGGGCGAAAAAGTGACCGTAACTTCACTGAAAAAATATTTCCGCTTTGGAAAACTCAGTTGCGATGTAGAGATGAGAAACAGTGAAGACAGGATTGTTTGCAGCGGAAATATTTCAGGGTTTTTAAAACAAAAAAAGTGCAGTGAATAACCGGGTTGTAATAACAGGCCTGGGCGTAGCTTCACCAAACGGAGTTGGCATAACGGATTTTACCCACGCCATAAAAAACGGTATCTCCGGCATACGTTTTATACAGCAACTTAAAGACTTAAATTTTTCCTGCTGCATTGGCGGCATTCCTCCGGTATCAGAACAATTAAAACTTCAATACCTTACTCCGCTACAACTAAAAAATTTTAATAGTTCTGGTATTTTGTATGGTTGCATTGCCGGTATGGGTGCATGGGAAGATGCAGGCTTACCCATCAACGAAAACAGCGATACAGAATGGGATAGCGGCACTGTGTTTGGCACCGGAAGCTCCAGCGTTGAAAAATTACGGGAGTCATTTTATAAGATAGATGCAGGCAATGTAAAAATGCTGGGCAGTACGGCTGTATCGCAAACAATGGTGAGTGGTGTGTCTGCTTATTTAGGTGGCATACTTGGTTTGGGTAACCTGGTAACCAGTAATTCTTCGGCATGTTGCACAGGCACCGAAGCAATAATAATGGGATTTGAAAGAATACAGGCAGGCAAGGCAAAACGCATGCTGGTTGGCGGTTGCAGCGATGACGGCCCCTATATATGGGGCGGCTTTGATGCTATGAAAGTGATGAGTTACAAAAACAATCACGATGCCGAAAAAGCATCACGACCGATGAGTGCAACTGCAAGCGGTTTTGTGCCGGGCAGCGGTGCCGGTGCCTTGTTATTGGAAAGTTTAGAGAGTGCTTTGGCAAGAGGAGCAAAAATTTATGGAGAAATTTCCGGCGCTGCTATCAATGCAGGCGGCCAGCGTGGTACAGGCAGCATGACGGCACCAAACAACCAAGCGGTGCAACGCTGCATTAAGGCTGCGGTTGAAAATGCAAACATTAATGCAGGTGAAATTGATCTGATAAACGGACACTTAACCGCAACAATTAAAGATGCAGCAGAAATTAATAACTGGGCTGAGGCTTTAAATCGAAAAGCAGATAACTTCCCTTACATTCATTCGCTGAAAGCCATGACAGGACATTGTTTGGGTGCAGCAGGCGCTATTGAAAGTGTTGCTGCCATTTTATGTTTAAAGTATAATTTTATTTATCCTTCCATCAATTGTGAAGATGTACATCCGGATATTGCTGCCATCATCAACCCGAAAAAAATACCACAAACCGTTTTAGAAAATAATAATTTGCAGGTTATTGCAAAAGCCAGCTTTGGTTTTGGCGATGTGAATGCCTGTATCATTTTTAAAAAATATAAACCATGACGAACGAAGAACTGATAGAAAAATTAAAACTAATTGTAAAGCCCTATGTAAAGAACGACGAAGGATTTAAGAACATGGATGAAAACACTGATTTTTTAAATGATCTTAAAATAAACTCCGCTAATCTTGTGGATGTAATACTGGATGTTGAAAATGAATTTGATATTATTATTGATAATGAATCGATGGAAAAAATGCTGAACGTGAAAGCTGCCATGGAAATAATTACCACAAAACTCAGCGAAAATGACCGGCAATGATATCGTAGATATTGAATTGGCAGCCGCCGAAAGCAACTGGAAAAGAAAAGGTTTTATTGAAAAAATATTTACCTCAGCGGAACAACAATATATTACCGATGCAATAACCCCCGATAAAATGGTTTGGAAATTATGGAGCATGAAAGAAAGTGCTTATAAAATTTACACCCGGCAATTTGGTGGTTATTTTTTTGCTCCGCAAAAATTCAGTTGTATAATGTTAAATGAAACAAGCGGAATGGTAATTATTTCTACCCAATTATATTATACCATTACCATAACTAACGAAAAATATATTTACAGCATCGCATCAACTGATAAATCAACAGGAGAAATGCTTTTACACGGCTGTTTTATACTACCTGTAATGGATTTGCTTAAACAACAGCAATATATTTATGAAAAGATTATTAACCGGTATGCACTGTTAACCGCTAAAGAAAAAAAGAAAATATTAGTTTGGAAAAATGAAAGCGGTGTTCCTTTTTTATACGAACAAGGCAACAAATCAAAAACACCTGTTTCCATAACACATCATGGCAGTTATGCGGCATTCTGCATTTAGTAGTAAGTAAAATTAGCCTATCTCATCATCTGCCTTTCGTATCAATTTTAAGTGAGCTTTAAACGCAGCCAGAAATTTTCTTCCTTTTTGAAAAGACCAGGGCTCAATGCCTTGCCTGCTGTTGTATTTGCTGATGCTGTATAGTGCCTTCCAATGCTTTAAAATTTCTTTGTAGGCACCAATTAAAGTATAACCAGTATCATAAAAGTGATTGGGTTCTGCGCCACATCCATTGTATTCAAGTATGGTAAAATTTTTTCCATCTTTCAAATCTTCTACATTGCTGCACATAATATCGTAGCGACCATAAAAAAAATCATTAATACCCAGGCTTATCTCATCAAAAATTGCTACCAGCTTAACATCAATATGTTCTTTCAAATCTATAAAATGTGCTCCCCGGTTGTGGTTGGCGGCATAGCTTAGCATATATTTTTCTCCCGCTGGTAAAACTGTTTTTAAATGTTCTTTGTGCTTGCTGAACACTTCTCCCAATCTTTTTTGTGCTTTGGGATGTTGCAAAATCAATTGCTCAAGCGTATCTTTTCCATTACCCGTAACCTGCAAAGGGATCTTGTGCAAAAAGCCGGTAATGGTTCCTTTTTTTTGCTGTGGATGACGGATGTAGAAAACACTTACTTCCATGGGGTAACTAACCAGTGCCTGCACTATGTATTCCACAGGAACTTTTCCATGATAATTTTGCAATTCTGATTCTGTATCAATTTTACGAAACAATATTCCCTGGCAGCCAACTTCCGGCTTTACAATAAATGGATAAGTAATGCCACTGTCTGCAAGATTTTTTTTTAGAGTGTTAAAATCCTGTGCAGGCAAAACATTAAATGTTGCAGGGTATAAATGTTCGGGCAACAAGTCATACATCTCTTTCTTTGGCTCTCCATCCATGCCACCAAAAGTAATTTTGGGGTTGCTGGGTGTAAAAAACCAAACCGACCAGGATCGTAACATATACCAGCCCCACACCGGTGTAATGGGTGCGTATAAAAGTTTAAAAGGCCAGGCCTCCCAGTTTGTAATTCGGTTAATCAGTTTTCTCACTACTTATTGATTGTTGCGAAGATAATTGAGTTTGCCACAAAGACACAAAGGACACAAAGTATTTCTTTGCGCTCTCCATGGCTTTGTGGGATTTAAAACAATACTTCATTCATTTTATTTGGGATTGAATGACTTATTTTTGCAGTACGGTCCTATTGTTTTTTAAACTAACTTTCAGAGATAAAAATTTATTGTATGCATGTTCCAACAATGGCAGAAATGATGGCGAAAGGCGAAAGCCCTGAAGTTTTATTTTGGGTAGGCTGCGCCGGAAGTTTTGACCAACGGGCACAAAAAATAACCAAGGCATTTGTAACCATACTGGATAAGGTTGGCATTAACTATGCAATTTTGGGTAAAGAAGAAATGTGTACCGGCGATCCGGCCCGCCGTGCCGGCAACGAATTTATGTTTCAGATGATGGCTTACCAGAACATTCAGATTTTAAATGGGTATGGCATTAAGAAAATTGTAACAGCCTGTCCACATTGTTTTAATACTTTGAAGAATGAATACCCTGAACTGGGCGGCACTTACGAAGTGATTCATCATGCAACTTTTTTACAACAACTGATTGATGAAGGCAAAATAAAAATGACGGAAGGTGGCACTTTTAAAGGCAAAAAAATTACTTACCACGATAGTTGTTATTTGGGTCGTGCAAATAATATATACGAAGCCCCAAGAAAAGTGCTGGAAGCATTGGATGTTTCTTTAGTAGAGATGAAACGCTGCCGCAGCAACGGTTTGTGCTGTGGTGCCGGCGGTGCACAAATGTTTAAAGAGGAAGAAAAAGGTGACACCCGCATTAATATAGATCGCAGTAACGAAGCCATTGCAACCGGTGCCAGTGTTATTGCTGCGGCTTGTCCGTTTTGCAATACTATGATGACAGATGGTGTTAAAAACAGTAATAAAGAAGATGAAGTACAGGTGCTGGATATTGCGGAGTTGGTTGCGGCATCAATGGCAAACTAATGGATAATTTAGCAATGGATAATTGATAATGTTTTATGTTTCAGACACTTCATGTTTGATTGCAGATACGTCATCTCAAATACAAAAAATGAATTTAAATTTCACAGAATATATCCCAGTTGATTTTGCAGATAACTCCCGTGTGTGGATTTACCAAAGCAGCCGCTTATTTTCTATGAGCGAAGCATTGGAAATGGAAAACATGCTGAATACATTTGCTACCAACTGGAAAAGTCATGGTGCACCGGTAAAGGGTTTTGCCAATTTATTTTTTGGTCAGTTTATTGTGCTGATGGCAGATGAAAGTGCCACCGGGGTTAGTGGCTGCAGTACGGATAGTTCTGTGCATCTTATAAAAACAATTGAAGAAAAATATAAAGTGCAGATGTTCGACAGGCAAAATCT
>JANMBZ010000224.1:0-32288 GCA_031360765.1 Chitinophagaceae bacterium | reverse complement strand
TTACTTCTTCTTATGACGGTTCTTTCTTAAACGTTTTTTACGCTTGTGTGTTGCAATTTTATGACGTTTTCTCTTTTTACCACAAGGCATAACTAGTCTTTTTTGTGTTTAAAATAATTTTTTAAAATATGTAAATCGAATTTCGATTGTTACCGTAATGTTTTGATCCTTTCATCTACTTCCTGGCTGTAATGCGGATCGTTCACCAACCTTTTACTTAAAGTGTACCATTTAATTGCTTCAGCTTTATCTCCTTTAGCGGCGTAAGTATCAGCTAAAAATGCAACAGCCTCTTCATTATTGGGTTGCGCTTTTACAACTTTTTGTAAACGCTCAATGGCTTTATCATATTGCCCGGATACATATCCTCCAACTCCAAGCATCATTTGCGCTTTCATGTTGTTTGAATCTTTACGAACAACACTTAACAACTGCTGAATACCTTTCATGGTTTCCTCAGGTCCACCCACTCTGCCTTTTCCCAATACATAGCAACTTCCCAAACCAACTTTTAAATCGTCGCTATTGGGGTAAAGTTCTATCGCTTTTTCAAATAAGGCTATTGCCTGTGCTGTTTTCCAATTTAATTTAGCCTCGTCTTCTTCTGCCCGCAGGTTATCTAAAATTAATTGGGCAGCAAAGGTGAGGTTTTTTTCCGACTTATCCAACTTGGCAGCTTCAGATAAATAATAAACATACGGTTCAAATGATCTGGCGCTATCTTTCCAGAAATTAGCAAGCTGTGTATTTGCTATAATCAATTGACTGTTAACATCTCCACGTGTTACGCTATTTTCTAATTTAGCAACATTTACATTTTGAGATACTGTTAAATGTTTCTTTTCTTCTTCAATAAATTTTAAAATATCGAAGTTTTTAACCGTTTTTGTGGCGGTTGTTGGTTGTACTTTGCTTTTAGGAGCAATGGTAGAGCCAAATTTAAAAAGTAGTAGTACTACTGCCAGGCCGGCAATAGAAATGATGAGTTGTTTTTTAGACATTTATATAACCCTGATTTGATTTTTCAGGAATGCAAAGGTACATTAGTCTTCGTTGTCATCCTCGGTTTGTGAACTCTCTTTAATGTTTTTTGAAGATTTTATTTCCTGCATAAATTCTTTGGCAGGTTTAAATGCCGGTATAAAGTGTTCAGGAATTTCAACCGCAATATTTTTTTTGATATTACGCCCTATTTTGGCGGCTCTTTTTTTGGTTATAAAACTGCCAAAGCCACGTATATATATGTTTTCGCCTGCTGCCAGACTGGTTTTAACGGCTTTAAACATGGTTTCCAGCGTTACCAGCACGTCTACTTTAGGGATGCCGGTTTTGTCAGAAATTTCATTAATAAGATCAGCTTTTCTCATAATAGTTTATTTAAAGTATTATCTCTTAAGAAATATACAACAAAAAATCCGAAATTTCCAAATAAGTTGGTGATTATCAGGTACTTTGTATAAAATATAGCTACAATTGATTTGTGTTACCGGTTATAATATGCTGATAATTAATTAAAAAAAATTTCTGTAGATAGTAAAAAATACTTTCAAGTGTATGTTTAATAAAGTTGATACCCGATATTTTACTAAAAAATTATTACTGTGGAATAATAATGAAAATAACAGACCCATGCCCTGGAAAGGCGAAAAAGACCCCTACAAAATATGGCTTAGCGAAATTATTTTACAACAAACAAGGGTTGAGCAGGGATGGGCATATTATAACCGCTTTGTGGCTACTTTTCCAGACGTTAAAAAGCTGGCAAAAGCTCCGGAGGAAAAAGTTTTTAAACTTTGGGAAGGCCTGGGATATTATACCCGCTGCAAAAACCTGATAGCCACTGCAAAATTTATTGCATATGAAAAGCTGGGCGTTTTTCCGGATACTTACGAAGATATTTTAAACCTGAAAGGCATTGGCCCCTACACTGCTTCAGCCATTGGTTCCTTTGCATTTAATTTGCAGCATGCTGTTGTTGATGGCAATGTTTTCAGAGTGCTATCCCGCTTTTTTGGAGTTGACACACCCACCGACAGCACAGCCGGAAAAAAATTATTTACAGAATTAGCCGAAGCGCTACTGGATAAGAAACAACCCGGCATTTACAACCAGGCAATTATGGATTTTGGGGCTGTGGTTTGTAAGCCTAAAAATCCTTTGTGTAGCAGTTGTGCTTTAAAAAATAAATGTGTTGCTTTTTTACAGGAGAAGGTTGATCTTTTGCCCATAAAAGCAGGAAAAATGATAAAAAGAAACAGGTGGTTTTATTATTTTATTGTTGAGCACAAAGGAAAAATTTACGTAAGAAAAAGAGGGCCAAAAGAGATATGGGAAAACCTGTACGAGTTTTTATTATTTGAAAGTGACAGGCTGCTACCAGTTGAAGAAATAGAAGAAACCAACTATTTTAAAAATATTATTGGGCATAATAAGTTTTCTGTGTTGCATATTTCTAAAATGTACAAACAGCAGCTTACGCATCAAACCATACATGGTTGTTTTATACAACTTAAACTACAAAATGAAACAATGCTAAAAGAATACAAGCCAGTAACTTATAAAGAGCTTATCAAACTTCCTTTTCCAAAATTAATAACCGGTTTTTTAGCCCAAAATGATCTGAAGGCATTTGGACGCATTTGAGATTGTTACAAGAGCTTTCATCTTTTTTATTGCTGCATTATACTTTAAAGCCCCAAGTAAAAGATGACACCACTTTTTGCAGGATAAAAATGTATCTTTAAATTTGTTGTAAGGCTGTATGGCAGGCAGCATAAGCCAAAAGAATTAAATTATTTTTTATGAGAGGTGTAAACAGGGTAATGCTGATTGGAAATTTGGGTAAAGACCCGGATATGCAATTTTTGGAAGGCAATATTGCGGTGGCAAAATTTTCGCTGGCCACAACAGAAACTTTTAAGGACCGTAGCGGCAAACTTATTTCTCAAACGGAGTGGCATACTATTGTTCTCTGGCGTGGCCTGGCAGAACTGGCACAAAAATACCTACACAAAGGAAGCCTGGTTTATATTGAAGGCCGCCTGAAAACCCGTAGCTGGGAAGATAAGGAAGGTAACAAAAAATTTGCAACCGAAGTGGTGGGCGATAACCTGATTATGCTGGATAAAAGAGCTGACGGCAGCCAGCCACATAGCCTGGAAGGTTTTGATGGGCCTGATAGTGACCCTGATATACCAACTGCAGAAGACGGTAGTGAACGGTTACCTTTTTAAAGTAGCTTTGCACTGTTTTTACATTGATACACTTATTCTTTTTAAAGTAAAATAATAAACAGGATAATATTTTTTACCTAAACTCATTGTTTTGGATTACCATTCGGTTCACGGTCTTTTTACCTTTCATCTTCTGGCAATAACACCTGCTGCAACCACTGTACTTTTATTTATTGTAATTATACTTTTTATTTTATCATTTTTACTGGCTGGCGCCGAGATCGCTTTTTTCTCCCTTACATTTAAGGATATAAACATGTTGCGTACCAAAAAGCAACCTGCTTACCGCCGCATAGTAAACTTGCTGGAGCAGCCAAAAACCTTGCTGGCTTCTATGCTAATCAGCAATAGTTTTGTAAACATCGGCATCATTTTAAATTCCAATATTTTAATTGATAGCTGGATAGGTACATTGCATTTAACCTTTTGGCCCATCTTTTTAATTAAAGTAGTTTCCGTTACTTTTTTGTTGCTTTTATTTGGTGAGGTTTTACCAAAAGTATGGGCTACGCATCATAAAATATGGTTTGCTGCTACGGCTTCTCTTATTGTAGAAATTCTGAGCAGTTTGTTTTTTCGCTTCAGCAGGCGCATGGTGCGTTACAGCGATAAAATTGAAAAGAAATTCTCTTCCGAAAACTCTTCCACCATGGATCGCAGTCACCTGGATTATGCCATAGATCTGCTGCCCGAGCATGAAGCAACATCCGAAGAAAAATCTATTTTAAAAGGCATACGCAAATTTGGCGATACTACCGTGAAGCAGGTAATGCGCAGCAGGCTCGATGTGAACGGTATTGATTTTAATTTAGGTTTTGCTGATACCATGAAAAGGGTGGAAGAACTGCATTACAGCCGACTGCCGGTTTACAAAAATAATTTAGACGAAGTGGTAGGCATGCTGCACACAAAAGATATGTTGCCACATTTGAACGAACCTGCAGACTTTGACTGGCACAGCTTAATGCGCCAGCCGTTTTTTATACACGAACAAAAACTGATTGAAGACCTGCTGCAGGAGTTCAGAAACAAACACATGCATTTTGCGGTGGTGGTAGATGAGTTTGGCGGCACATCAGGCATAGTAACGCTGGAAGATGTGATGGAAGAAATTATTGGCGAAATAAAAGATGAGTTTGATGATGAAGAAAGCAGCAACAAAAAAATTGATGATTACAATTATATTTTTGAAGGCAAAACGATGATAAACGATGTGTGCAAGGCAATTGGCATAGCCGCCGATGGTTTTGATGAAGTACGTGGCGAAAGTGATTCCCTTGCCGGATTGGTATTGGAAATTGCAGGAGAATTTCCGCAGGTAAATGAAGAGGTAGAAAGTGGCAATTATATTTTCGTCCCTTTGGAAATAAATAAAAACAGGCTTGATAAAATAAAGATCACTATTAAGAAGCCTGATACGGTTTAGTACAATAGAAAATCGCCATGAAAAAACAAAGCATATCTGTTTACTTTTTACTATTAACTATTAACTTTTTTCTGCTTGCATGCAACTCAACCTACACCTCAAAAAAAACAGGTTATTATAAAATTGATTTTCCCGAAAGAAAATATACAAGCTTTCAGCAGGAAGGTTTCCCTTATAGCTTTGAATATCCCGTTTATGCACAGGTTGTAAAAGACAGTACTTACTTTGATCAGGATGTACAAAATCCTTATTGGGTTAATATAGATTTCCCCCGCTTTGGTGCACGGATATTTTTAAGCTACAAAGCCGTAGGCGGCAAATCAACCTATAAAGTAAAACAACCTGATGGTACTTACAAAGATTCGCTGGGTACCAATATTTTTGATTTTATGGTAAACGATGCTTTTAAACTTACCAATAAAAACGAATCGGTTGCTTCCTCCATAAAAGACAGCCTTTTTCATACTCAAAACGGCATTACCGGTGTTTTCTTCCGCGTTGGCGGCAACGCCGCTACAGCCCGCCAGTTTTTTATGAGCGATACCACAAAAAATTTCTTTAGGGGTGCTTTATATTTTGATGTAACGCCCAATGCCGATTCGCTAAGGCCGGTGCAGGATTTTTTGCAAAAAGATCTGGATCATCTTATCAGTACTTTCAGGTGGACGAATAAATAAGCATCCTCCTTCTTAAACAAATTCATTTCATAAAGCCTTGTATTAGCTAACTTTGCACCCATGATTGCAATAGACAATATTCTGGTTAGTGATGCTGTAATTAAAGAGCAGTTTGTTTGCGACCTCAGCAAATGCAAAGGCGCCTGCTGTGTGGATGGCGATGCCGGTGCACCACTTGAAAACGATGAATTAGACAAATTAAATGAAGTATATGAAGCGGTATTGCCTTACCTGAATGAAACCAGCAAAAAAGAACTGGAACGCCAGGGCCGTTATGTGTACGACAGGGAGTATGGCTGGGTAACGCCCACCATCAATAGTGCAGTTTGTGTGTATGGCATTCATGGTAAAGATGGCGTGGTAAAATGTGGTATTGAGCAGGCTTATATTGATGGAAAAGTAACCTGGAAAAAACCGATCAGTTGCCACCTGTTCCCGATAATTACAAAAGAAAGTAAGCGCAGCGATGATATCTATGTAAATTATGAACCACGGGAAGATCATTGCAAAGCAGCCTGCACCTTCGGCAAAAAATTAAAAGTGCCTGTATATGTTTTTTTAAAAGAAGCACTTACCAGAAAGTTTGGAAAAAAATTTTACGAAGCGCTTGCCGCAACTGCCGAACACCTTAATAAAAAATAATTTAGAAATACAAATGATGACAACTACTTTCCGGATTTTTACTTTTGCCTTTTTATTTTTTACTTTCTCCTCATGCTCGGTAAACAGGGCCAACAACGACGAAAGCCTGAAAAAATATTTTGACGAAAACAAAGTAGATGGCTGTTTTACCATGCTCGATAATGCAAGCGGTAAAGTAACCGTGTACAATATGAAGTATGATACCATGCGTTTTACACCGGCATCAACCTTTAAAATTTTTAACAGCCTGGTGGGTTTGCAAACCGGCAGAATTACCGATGAAAAAATGATTATTAAATGGGATGGCGTAAAAAGATGGAACGAAGACTGGAATAAGGATATGGATATGACGGAAGCTTTTAAAGTAAGTAACGTGGCTTATTACCAGGAGGTAGCCAGACGCATTGGGAAAGATACCATGCAAAACTGGATTGACAGTGTGGGATATGGAAATAGAAATTTGAGCGGCCCGGTTGATTCTTTCTGGCTCAACAATAAATTAAAAATATCGCCCGATGAGCAACTCGGTTTTGTAAAGAAATTATATTTTGATCAGTTACCTTTTAGAAAAAGTACGCAGCAGATTGTAAGAGATGTAATGGTTCAGGAAAATAATACGGCATATAAATTGAGTTATAAAACCGGTTGGGGTTTTGGTGAAGATGGAAATTCACTTGGCTGGGTTGTTGGCTGGATTGAAGAAAACAGGCATGTTTACTTTTTTGTAACTTTTGTAAAAGCACCAGTTAAAGAAATAGATATGAAATCGGTAAGATTAAATATTACAAAAGGCATTCTTAAGCAGTATGGTTTTTTTGAAGGTAAGAAGTAAAGCAAATGTGCTGATTGGATAATTTGCTGATGTGCTAACGATGAGTTGGAACCCTTAAGCGGCCTGAATCATTCTACCTTAAATTTCTTTTTTAACATTACCCTTTTTACCGCTTTTGGTAATTTGCATATATCATGGATGTAAGTTTTCAGCACATAGAATTTTTAATTGCATTGGCAGTAATCCCTTTACTGCTTATAATGTATTTTTTTGTGTTGCGCTGGAAAAAAAGAACCAAAAAAAAAATTGGCGATCCTTTGCTGGTAAAGGAAATGATTAAAAATTATGCGCCGCAAAAATTTGCATTGAAATTTGTACTCGTTTTACTTGCAATAACATCCGGTGTTTTTGCATTGGCAAATCTGCGTTCTCCGCAAGGGATGGAGCAAGTTAGCCGTAATGGCATTGATGTAATGATTGCACTGGATGTTAGCAAAAGTATGCTGGCACAGGATATTAAGCCCAACAGGCTCGAAAGAGCCAAGCAGGCCATCAGTAAATTAATTGATAAACTTAGTAACGATCGCATAGGCATTGTTGTATTTGCCGGCAGGGCTTATTTACAAATGCCTTTAACCGGCGATCATGGTGCGGCAAAAATGTATCTCTCATCTGCTTCCACAGATGTAGTACCTACACAAGGCACCGTAATTTCGGATGCTTTAAAAATGTGCTACGCATCTTTTAACAGTAAAGAAAAAAAATATAAAGCCGTTGTGCTGATAAGCGATGGAGAAGATCATGATGAAGGGGCTTTAAAAGTTGCAGCGCAAATGGCTGATGAAGGTATTTCAATAAACACAGTTGGCATCGGCTCTCCGCAGGGCTCTACAATAATTGACGAACTTACCAACCAGCCAAAACAGGATGCAGCCGGCAACACGGTAATTACCAGGTTAAATGAAGAGGAACTGATGAAAATTGCTGAAAAAGGGAATGGGGCTTACCAGCTTTTTACCAGTACCGACGAACTGGTTAACAAACTGGATGCACAGTTGGGAAGTATGGATCAGCGGACTGTTACAGAAGATTCGCTGGTTAATTACCAAAACTTTTTTCCTTATTTTTTAATACTTGCTTTAATTTTATTAGTTGTGGAAATGTTTATTTCAGAAAGGAAAGCAGTTAGCAGTTTACAGTTGGCAGTTGGCAAAGGCATGCTGACAAAAGCGACCGTACTTGCTGTTACGCTGTGTTTATTTTCGGTAGATTCAATTGCACAAAATGAAAAGCAGTTAATTAAAAAAGGGAACGAGGCTTATGAAAAGAAGGAATACGATAATGCCATTACTCAATATCAACAGGCGGCGGTAAAAAACCCTACAGATCCTACGGCAAACTACAATCTGGGTAACGCCCTTTATAAAAAAAGCAAAAATGATGAAGCGGTACAGGCTTACGACGAAGCTGTTGCAAAAGCTGATAACAAAAATGATAAATCAAAATCATTTTATAATAAAGGCGTAGTACTACAGAACAATAAAAAAATACCTGAATGCATTGAGGCATACAAAAATGCCTTAAAGCTTAACCCGCAGGATGAAGATGCCCGGCAAAACCTGCAGAAAGCATTGCAGCAGCAAAAAGAACAACAGAAAAAAGATAACAAAGATAAAAAGCAGGATAAGAAACAAAAGGACGATAAAAAACAGCAGGAAAAAGATAAGCCTAAAGACAACGAAAAAAATAATCAACCCAAACCTCAGCCATCTAAATTAACTAAACAGGATGCAGAAGAAAAGCTGAAAGCTTTGCTGCAACAGGAAAAAAATCTGCAAGATAAATTGCATAAAGTTAATGCTGCAACTTCGGCCAAGCCTGAAAAAGATTGGTAATCCGTTCAATTCAGTTGCCTGGCCAATAAACAGGGTTCTAATCTTGTATTTATTTTGTTACAAAAACTCACTTAAATTTTAAGGGTATTTTTAGTGACCTTACAACTATATCAAACCCGATCAACAATCACAACCTTTTATTGTTATTTTTACATCATGCAATTTTATACTGAATCACTAACGGCTTATAAACGTCTTAAAACAAGAGAGGTTAAGGTAGGAAACCTTTTAATTGGCAACAATCACCCCATTCGTGTGCAAACCATGACGACCACCGACACCATGGATACCATGGCCACAGTTGAGCAGTCTATCCGTTGCATTGAAGCCGGCGCAGAGCTGGTGCGTATTACAGCTCCCTCAAAAAACGAGGCCGAAAACCTGCTGCACATAAAAGATGAATTAAGAAACAGGGGATACCACACTCCGCTGGTTGCAGATATACATTTTACACCCAACGCTGCAGAAATTGCCGCAAGAATTGTAGAGAAGGTAAGAGTAAACCCCGGTAATTATGTTGACAAGAAAAAATTTGAACAAATCGAATATACCGATGCAGAATATGCAGAAGAGATTGAAAGGATAAGAGAGCGTTTTACCCCATTGGTGTTAATTTGTAAAGCGCATGGTACTGCCATGCGTATAGGTACCAATCACGGAAGTTTGAGCGACCGCATTATGAGCCGCTATGGCGATACCGCTATGGGCATGGTAGAAAGCGCCATGGAATTTTTAAGAATTGCCAGAGCCGAAGATTATCACCAGATAATTTTAAGCATGAAGAGCAGCAATCCACAAGTAATGGTACAGGCATACCGTCTGCTGGTTAATCACATGATGGAAGAATTTGGAGAAGCCTATCCCTTGCACCTCGGCGTAACAGAAGCCGGCGACGGTGAGGATGGGAGAATAAAATCGGCAATAGGTATTGGTACTCTATTGGAAGATGGTATTGGCGACACTATCCGTGTTTCTTTAACAGAAGATCCGGAACTGGAAATACCGGTGTGTAATGATATTGTAAAACGCTATACGGGTATTGTGAGTAATGAAAAAGTTCCTGCGATTGATAAACTTCCTTATTCTCCTTTTAATTATAATCGCCGGGAAACTTTTGAGGTAAGCAATATCGGCGCAAAACATGTTCCGGTTGTTGTAGCCGATTTTAGTAAGTATGGGAAAATAACGCCGGAAGATTTACAGGTAATTGGATATACATACGACAGTGCAACTGATAAATGGAATATTGGCGATGCAGCAGCAGATTATATTTTTTGTAATACTGCTTTGGATTTTGATTTGCCAGGGACTTTAAAAGTTATTCTTTACCATGAGCCATGGCTTGTAGCAACCGATAAGGTTAAGTATGTTCCAATTTTTGATACTGACCAATATCTGAATGATGCAATTAAAAAATCTGATTCGCTGAATTTTGTGATGCTTGATTGTTATTCGGTAGGATATCCCCAGCAGCCAAATGACAAAATATTTTTTAAACTTAAAGAAGACCGTACAGCAGTTATTTGTTTAAGCAGTACAAACAAAAATGCCATGCAAAGCATACGCAGGATGTTTGTAGAATTGATGAATAATAATGTAAAAAATCCTGCCATTATTATTTGCGACAGTACGGATACCAGCATGGATCAGAGTTTAATTCATTACGCCGTAGAAGCTGGTGGATTATTATTAGATGGGTTGAGCGATGGTGTTTGCTTTGGTCATTATTTTGGTAACAGAAAAGTTTTTCCTAAAACAAAGTTTTTAAATTCGGTTGCTTTTGGAATTTTGCAGGCTACACGTACCCGTATTTCAAGAACGGAGTATATAAGTTGCCCGAGCTGCGGCAGAACATTATTTGATTTGCAGGAAACCACAGCAAAGATCCGTGCGGTTACTAATCACCTGAAAGGAGTTAAAATTGCCATCATGGGTTGTATAGTAAACGGGCCCGGCGAAATGGCCGATGCGGATTTTGGATATGTAGGAAGTGGTGTTGGAAAAATTACACTTTACAAAGGAAAGGAAGTGGTTAAAAGAAATATAGACAGCAATATTGCTGTTGATGAACTTATTAATTTATTGAAAGAGAATGAGGCCTGGGTAACCCCCTCCGCCCCCTGAAGGGGGAACTTAAAGCATAAAAATTTGGATAGCTTTTTTAATTGAAAGAGCGGGTGTGTAAATTGGAAAACACAATTAAAGCTGAGTAAAGATATAATGTACAAGAGTGCGACGCCAGTGAAGATGATTAAAGAAAAAATGCGGGGCTCCAAAAAAAATAACAACTTAAACTCATGTAGTAACAAGTATATGCAAACAGATTTTTTAGTTATTGGTTCAGGCATAGCAGGTTTAACTTACGCACTAAAAGTGGCTGAAGCCTGTCAGGATAAAACAATTACTGTTCTCACAAAAACACAAAGCGACGAAACCAATACAAAGTATGCCCAGGGCGGCATTGCAGGCGTAATGGATTTTGATAAAGATAGTTTTGCCAAACACATTGAAGATACTTTAATTGCCGGCGATGGTTTGTGCAACAGGCATATTGTAGAAATTGTAGTTAAAGAAGGAGTTGAAAGAATTGAAGAGATCATTGAATGGGGCGCAAATTTTGATAAGGAAAAAGATGGTGATTTTAAACTGGGTAAAGAAGGCGGACACAGCGAATCAAGAATTTTGCACCACAAAGATGTGACCGGCAAAGAAATGGAAAGAGCCCTGCTGGAAGCAATTACAAAGAAGCCCAATATTAATTTACTGCATCATTGTTTTGTGCTTGATATTATTACACAGCATCATCTTGGATATCTAATTACAAAATCAACACACGATGTGGAGTGTTATGGAGTGTATGTTTTAAACCTGCAGACAAACAAAACAGAAAAAATACTTTCTAAAATTACCATGCTTGCAACCGGCGGCAACGGACAGGTTTACCGCTCTACCACCAACCCTGCTATTGCAACCGGTGATGGTGTGGCCATGGTTTACCGGGCAAAGGGACGAATCGAAAATATGGAATTCATTCAGTTCCATCCAACGGCTTTGTACGAGCCAGGCATAAGAGGGCATAATTTTCTGATAACTGAAGCCGTACGTGGCGACGGGGGTATTTTACGCAACCATGCCGGCGAAGCTTTTATGGAACGTTACGATGAAAGAAAAGACCTGGCACCCCGAGATATTGTGGCCAGGGCAATTGATAATGAAATGAAAATTGCAGGTACCGAAAATGTTTTCCTGGATTGCAGGCATTTCAGCAAAGAAAAATTTACAGAACACTTCCCAAACATTTATGAAAAATGTTTAAGCATAGGAATTGATATCACAAAGAACATGATTCCTGTAACGCCAGCTGCACACTATAGTTGCGGTGGTATTAAAACTGATGAACACGGCCGCACATCCATAAAAAATTTATATGCCGCCGGAGAGTGCGCCAGCACCGGCTTGCACGGCGCCAACCGCCTGGCAAGCAATTCACTTTTAGAGGCGATGGTTTTTGCACACAGGGCTTATCTGGATGCAGTAGCAAAATTAAAAGAGCTTGAAGCCTTACCTTTCGGGGGCGGTTTGGTGGGGGACTGGAAAACCGATGGCACCAATGCTCCTAAAGAAATGATCCTCATAACACAAAGCGTGAAAGAATTAAAATTACTGATGAGTGATTATGTTGGTATTGTTCGCAATAACGAGAGGTTACACCGTGCCATGAAGAGGCTTGATCTTTTATATGCCGAAACAGAAGCCTTGTATCAAAAAACAATTGTTTCGCCGCAGCTTTGCGAATTACGCAACATGATTACCGTTGCATATCTTATTGTAAAATGTGCCGAGTTCAGGCATGAAAGCAGGGGGTTGCATTTTAATACAGACTATCCTTTAAAGGAAGAAAGGATACAAAATATAATATTGTAGTAAAATTTCATTTTTACTGTACCACTTTTTTCATAAAAAGACACTTGCTTAAAAGTTTATTCTTCTATACAAAGCTGATGCATTAAAAGCAAATGTGCTTAAGGCACTAAATTCAAAACGAATTGAAGTATAGTTTTACTGTCGGGTTTCTCCAACTAATCTTATTGCGTTATTTCCTGCCGTGTAATGTTTTGGTAAAATATCAATATTTATTTATATTTTAGCCAACGGCTTTTCCTCCATTTTTATTTGAATTTAATTCTTGAACTTTTTTGTATTAATAACTAAAAGTTTATCGTTATGAAAAAAATATTGCTTCTGGCTTCATTGATTATTAGTATAGATTCCTTCGCCCAAAAAAATTTTATTGGGCATTTAGGTTACCGTATGGAAACAAGGTTATCAAATAATCCTGATTACCCGGTTGCAAAGTCAACATATAATATGTGGTTTTCGGAAAACGAAGTATGGAGGGCTGAAACTCCAGTAAAAACAAATCTACCTTCATTATTAACCCCCTTGCTCATGAAGGATGGAATGGACTCTGCCCGGGCAAAAAAAATTATTTCTGAGCAAGGAGGTTATGGTTCTCCTTATCATTTGTACAACCATTTTTATTTAGGCACAAAACAGTACGAAACCATTAAAATTTGGGCCAAGGCAATGACAGAACAATTTATTGCCCCGCAGGAAAGTAATGTGATAGTGGATACATTGCCAGAGATAGAATGGCAACTAACAGCCGAAACAAAAACAATAGATACCCTTAATTGTCAAAAAGCTATTGGTAAATTCAGAGGCCGTAAATACACTGCCTGGTATGCAAAACAAATACCGGTAGCTGCCGGCCCCTGGAAACTCCATGGCCTTCCCGGCCTTATTTTGGAAGCGGAAGATAGTCTGGGCGAAGTAAAATTCATTTTTGAAAGCTTACATATACCTGTTGATACAGAACCTACCATGGTGGATTATAGTAAACTACCCCAGTATAGCCCGGCTAAATTTTTGGCTAAGCAAAAAGAAGATCGTGAAGCGATGATAGCCTTATTTAAATCACTTCAAGGTGGAACTGAAGGCATAAAAAAATCAGAAGAAACAGCTAAAAAAAACATAACAAGGCCAATTGAAATATATTAATGAGAACAATACGTTTTTTGTTGTGTTCCCTTCTGTTAACGGGTACTATAACCTCTTTAGCACAGCAAAGAAAACTGCTTTACGGTAAGTTGGCAGATGAAAATGGAATCCCGGTATCAAATATATCGCTCTCTTTTTTTAAGGATAGTTCACAAACTGCCTTTCAATTTTGCATTAGCAATATTAAAGGTGAATATCATGTTGCACTGCCTGTTGCCAATATAAGGGTAGAGTTACGGGGAGTAGGATATAAAGCATTTTCTACTTTTCTTGAGGCCTCTTCATTTATTTCGAATGATAGTGTGCTTTTGAATATTACTTTAGAAAGACAAAGTAAATTACTTGACGATGTTACTGTAATTGCAAAACAACCGATTACTGAAAATGGCGATACCACAACCTTTCAGGCATCTGCCTTTAGGAACAACCGCCAGGAAAATATAGAAGACCTCATTAAAAATATGCCCGGCTTTACAGTAAAAGAAAACGGCAATATTTTTTTTAAGAACAAATATATTTCCCGTGCTTTAATAGAAGGAGATGATTTGTATGGAAATAATTACCAGCAATTCACAAAGAAATTTTCGCCTGATAAAGTATCTGAAATACAGGTTATAGAGCATTTTAAGGATGAAGATGATATACTGGCAGATGTATATAAATCGGATGAAACAGTTATTAATATCAAATTTGGAAGTGCTAGAACAAAATTTACAGGAGCTATTGCAGCAGGGGTGGGTTTACCAACCAAGAAAATCGATAACAAAGTAAATCTGCTGGCCATTCGTCCAAAAGTGAAAGCTGTTTTGATTGGGAGTAACAATACCATAGGAATTTTGAACCCCGCCCTGGCAAACAACCAACAGTATGGGATAGATTTGTATGAAAGAAAGCAGCCCGTGTCAGTTGCCGAAGCCGCTTTAAGTGAAGTACCTGAAGAAAGGAGTAGGAATAACCGATCTTATTTTTCCTCAACAAATTTTTTAATACGGGTTACTCCTTCTTTGCAAATGAAAGGGAAATTATTTTGGCAAAAAGATGATTATACTCGATTTAATAAAAACCAATTACAATTGCTGGGCAGTCAAACACCACTTATTAATGATTCAAACCAATTTAATAAAAATAATAATGCTGTACTGGGAGAAATAGAACTAAACTATAAATGGAAAAGAAAATTGCAATTGATTTCTACTTCTACTATAGCTATCAGAAAAGAAAATACAGGAACAGAAGGAACATTTAACAGCAACTTTAGGGAGCAGGCACTTTACAGTAAAAACAACAGCTGGCAACAATCTTTACGTATCAATTACAAATTTTCCAATCGCTTTTCGGCCCGGCTTGATGTGTTGGGAGGATACTCTCCGGGCAATCAATTTTTTTCAATAACCCCAAATGCTATTCGTTCTTATTTTCAATTACCTGATACTATATTAAAGATGGAGCAGAAGATAGAGAATCCGATGAACGGATTTTATGCCAATTTACAAGTTATGCAAAAGGGTAGTTGGGGAGTTACTTATTCATTAGGAATGAAACTGGTAAAAAATAGCCTTAAATCCGATATGTATGGGCTGGATGGTAAAGGCGAAAAATATCATTCCGGTTTATTTGAGCAAAATATAGGCACGCTTAATCAGCAGAATTATTTTGCAGGAATAAAGTTAGTTCATTGGTTTTTAAAAGGAGGTTCATTACAGTTAAACCTTCCTATACAATACATCTGGCAGCAGTTTGACTTTGCAGTAAAAAATGAATCCTTTAATTTTGTTCAATTTAAACCACTAATTCTTTGGTTTGTACCATTATCTAAAAAAACTAAACTAAGTCTGGAATATAAGATAGAAACAGAAACAGCAAATTTATATCAGAACCTTCCTTATTCACTGCTCACATCTTATAACAGCATTTCCAGAAGTAACCTTAGACCACTTAATATTTCAAATCACAGTTTTACTACATCGTTATTACTATTTAATTTGCAGAAAAAAAGATTTATCTCAAGCATAAGTTTTTCATACAGCCTTTTGCCAACAAATCAGATTATTAGTTCTTCTATTAATAACCAGGCAGCTATTTATTCATTAGGTTTATATAAATACAGAGCATTACCCCGCTTTACATCTACTTATTATTTATCCAAAACCTTATTAAAGCCTAAACTTCAATTAGAGGTTAATTTGATTTCACTTTTCAATAAGGGCATCTCCATTATTAACAATAAAGAATTGTTAGCCAAATTCACAGTTGTCAATTCAGATTTACAATTACGTAGCTTTTACAAGAGAAAGATGAATTTTATGTACAAAAGTTCAGTATCAGTAACAAAAAGCCGGCAAACAATAACCGGAAATTCAGGCGGCGATATTAAGGTGAGTACGTACAGTATAGCTAATACTTTAGCCTTGTACTATAAAGTGACTGATAAGATTGATATTAGTTCCGAAAATCAGCTTGTAATTATTTCGCCGTATCAAAAAAAGAATCAGTATATATACCTTGCCGATTTTGGGATCAATTACTCAATTATTGCAGGAAAATTAAACAGTCGTTTTTTATTACGTAATTTATTCAATACAAAGAAGGTAGAGTTTAATGAAGTTTCCAATGACAACCTATTTATTTCAAATAGCCAATATAACCTGATTCCCCGTTTTGCAGTTGTAAAATTTGAATTTAAATTCTAGACATGTAATTGTTTTGATAATTTTCTCAAACCCGACCTTGTTCCTGCCCAGCCGAATCGCATTATCTTCCTATCTTTGAGAAATCTCCCCTCCGGTCCTTAAAAATTAAACACGAAAATTCAATTCCATGTATTTTGTCGTCTACGGTTTTTTCTACCTCTTTTCTTTATTGCCTTTTCCTGTTTTGTATCTTTTCAGTGATGCGATTTATTTTTTCCTTTTTTATGTATTTGGTTACAGGCGCAGAGTTGTAAAAGCCAATCTTATGATAGCTTTTCCTGAAAAATCCGAAGAAGAAATCAGGAAAATTTCAAAACAGGTTTATCATAACCTTACAGATACATTTATGGAGATCATCAAATTGATTTCGATGAGTGAAAAGACGTTTAATAAAAGGTGTAAAGGCGATTTCTCCTTGATTGAAGATCTGGTAAAGAAGGGCAAAAATGTTCAATTGCATGCCGGCCATCAGTTTAACTGGGAGTTTGGAAGTTTGTATATGTCTAAAATGATTAAATCTGTCCCAACCTATGCGATTTACATGCCGATAAAAAATACAGCAGTAGAGCGGTTGTTTTTAAAGATCAGGCAAAAATATGGTACCATATTTATTAAGGCAACAGAATTTAGAGCAAAAAGAGAGCAGATATTCAGGGAGCGTTTTGTTATTTTTTTGGCAGCCGATCAAAATCCAGGCAATCCAAATTCGGCCTATTGGTTGAATTATTTTAATAAGCCGGCTCCGTTTATAACCGGTCCGGAAGTGGGAGCTATTAAAAACGATACGGCGGTTGTTTTTGTGCGGTCGCGGATTCCGAAAAGAGGGCACTATATTTTAGAATGTACCCTTTACTGCGAAAATGCCGCAACAACCTCACAAGGAGAAATTACGCTGGCATTCCGCAATTTTCTAGAATCTGTAATAAAAGAAGAACCCCATAATTATTTATGGACACACCGCCGATGGAAATGGGATTATAATGAATCTTATCAGGAGAAATGGATTGATGCAGAATCGGTTTAATCAATTTAAAACACTTACGTCTTTTTCTGTTTTAATATCTTTCTGGTCTTTAATTTTAGCCCAGCCGCCCAAAATATTTCTCAGGTTATGTGTACCCTCACGCTTTAAAAGCGAAGCTGCAATTACACTTCTATACCCGCCTGCGCAATGCACGTATAAGTTTTGTGTATCTTCAAAATGCGAAAGATTTAAAACATCGTTCATTTCATTTAGCGGCAAATTTTGGGCACCTGCAACATGCCCATCTGCAAATTCAGTTTCTCTTCTAACATCCACCACCACTAAATTAGGATCGTGCGGCATATCCATCGCCAGTTCATCTGCTTCAATATCAATAATCAGGTCAACAGTTTCACCGGCATTTTGCCAGGTTTCAAAACCTCCTTTTAAATAACCCTGTATTTTATCAAACCCAACCCTTGATAAACGTATAAGACTTTCTTCTTCCTTACCGGGCTCGGTTACCAAAACCATTGGTTTGGTAAAAGATAATAAACTGCCGGCCCATTCCGCAAAGCGGCCTTCTAACCCAATAAAAATACTGCCAGGTATAAACCCTTGTGTAAAAACAGCGGCATGGCGTGTATCTAAAATAATTACATCTTCCTCTTTTAATTTTTTAAATTCGGTGAGCGATAGCGGCGTTAATCCTTTTTGCATTACCGTATCCAAACTTGTATATACTTCCATATTTATTTGCGCATTAATGGCAAAATATTTTGGAGGAACCGATAAACCATCGGTTACAGCAGCAACAAAATCCTCTTTGCTTTGCGGTTGCAATGCGTAATTATTTTTCTTCTGTTCCCCAATGGTACTAAAGGTTTCGGGGCCCATACTTTTGCCGCAACTGCTGCCGGCACCATGTGCCGGATAAACAATTACATCATCGGCCAATGGCATAATTTTGTTTTGTATAGTTTCATACATGATGGCAGCAAGCTCGGCACTGGTCATGTTACCGCTGCTTAAATCGGGGCGGCCAACATCGCCAACAAATAAAGTATCGCCGGTAAAAATGGCATGTGGTTTATCGTTTTCATCACGTAGTAAATAACAACTGCTTTCCAATGTATGGCCGGGTGTATGCAATACCTCTATGGTTATTTTACCCAGTTTAAAAATTTCTTTGTCTTTTGCATTGTGCACATCGTAACTGGTTACAGCACCAGGGCCATAAATAATAGGGGCACCGGTTTTTTTACTCAGATCAATATGGCCGCTTACAAAATCGGCATGAAAATGAGTTTCAAAAATGTATTTAATGCTGGCATTATTTTCTTTGGCCAGCTTAATATATTCTTCTGTATCTCTTAAGGGATCTATAATAGCTACTTCGCCTTCACTCTCAATATAGTAAGCAGCTTCGCTAAGGCAGCTGGTGTATAATTGTTTTATAAACATGGTAAATTTATTACTTGAATTATTAAAGTACAAAGTTAAAATAAAAAAGCGTTCAGGCAATTTGCCCAAACGCTTTAGTACTTTTTTGCAGAAAATTTAACCTACCAGGTCTTTTACAAACTGGCTTATTTCGTCGATACGCTTGTAGTTAACCGTGTAGAAAATAAATTTTCCATCACGCTCTGTATTTACAATACCGGCTTTACGTAAAATAGCCAGGTGTTGAGAAGCTACAGACTGCTCCAAACGTAAACGAACATAAATTTCTGTAACAGTAATCTTTTTTTCATCTTCAATTAATTTCAATAATTGCTGACGCAGCTTGTGATTTAAAGCCCGTAGCACCAATGCTGCTTTTTTAAGCGCATTATAATCTACATTAATTGGAGAATTTTTGGCAGAACCAGCGGTGTCCTGCTCTCTTGTTTGAGTCGCAACCATCATAGAATTTTAATTTTAATATGCTTGAACAATGTTTGAACAACACAAATATACCATTAATTGGTTATGCAACTATATATATTCATTTAATGATAACATTTTTTTTGGAAATATTGTTTAGATTTTACATAACTGACTGAAATTCTTTAAGATAGAAAGGTTCACTGTAAGCCAAATTCGTAAACTTTTTTTCGGAAAAAAGCATATTTGATGATTTACTGAATGATTCAGGCAAAATTGCTACGGATTTAAAGAGTGCATTCCTATCGGGACATATCTGTTTCCATTTTTCTGATCCGCTTCCAAAGAATAATATTTTGCTTTTTGATAATGCTGTTTCAAAAGATAATTCATCAAGTATCATGGCACAGGGCTGCAAGTAAAAACTAAGATCATGCTGATATACTGCTGTGAAAACTTCCATTCGGCGGGCATCTATCATTGGGCAAAATAAAATATTCTCGTCTGCCGTAGGCGGATAAAGTTGCAATGCAGATGCAGTTAAAACTTCAAGCGTACCAATTGTAATGAGTGGTTTTTTTAATGCATAACATAAACCCTTCGCACTGGCAAAGCCCACCCTTAAACCCGTGTAAGAACCAGGCCCTGCTGTAACAGCAACTGCATCAATTTCTTTTAAATGTATGCCCGTTATTTTAACCAGTTCTTGTATTGCCGCCTGCAAAAATGAAGCATGCTCTTTTTGCGATTCGCTGCTAAGTGCATGTAACACATGTCCGTCTTTTGCAAGACTAACGTGTGCATTTTCCGAAGCAGTATCTATATTTAAAATGAGGTTCATTAATTTTGTTCTGATGCTTCTTTTATTAAAAGTTGAGATGGTTTATAGCGGCTGTCTGTTAAATAAAGTTTTTGTAGTAGCGCAAGAATTTTGCCAGTCCCAATTTGTAAAGCCCATTCAAAAGGCCCGAAAGGGTAGTTGGTACCGAGTTTCATGGCTATGTCAATTTCTGCCTTACTGCTTACATTATCTTCCAGTGCAAAATACGCTTCATTAATGATCATGGCAATAACCCTTGCACTTATAAAACCGGGTTCGTCTTTTACAAAATTAATTTTGATATCAATTTCTTTAAAAATAGGTTCAATTGCTTCACCTGCTGCTCCGGAAATTTCCCAAACAGATCGGTTTAAAAAACCTGCCCATCCGTTTATGCGGTAAATATTTGATGGCAAATTTAATTCCGCAAGCGTATTAATAACCGAGTTTATAATAACCGGCTTTGTTAGAGAATTAAACTCAGACGAATTTTCATTTTCTGTTAAGCAGAAAAAAGCATCTGCATTTTTGTATAGATCAAAATCTGCGGCACTATTTAGCCTTTGCCATTCAACACCAGTTCTTGAACTGGTTAGCTCATTCCATTGATTATCCGATGCCACAACAACAATCATCATAATTTTTTTACAAAAATAGGTGGTTGAGAAAAGATATATTTGCAATTGAAAAAATAAACAGAAAATAAGATGAAAAAGATAATCAACACCCCCAATGCTCCCGCCCCAATTGGCCCTTATAACCAGGCTGTAATGACGGGGGATATGCTTTTTATTTCGGGCCAGGTAGCGTTGGTGCCGGGTACAGGGGAGCTGGCAAATGCCGATCTTACAGAAGAAGCCCACCAGGTAATGAAAAATCTGCAAGCCATATTAACAGAAGCTGGTATGGATTTTAGCCAGGTTGTAAAAACAACCATCTTCTTAAGCGATATGAGTTTGTTTGGGGCTGTAAATGAAATTTATGGCAGTTATTTTACATCAGATTATCCTGCCAGGGAAACAGTTGCCGTAAAAGGCTTGCCTAAAAATGTTAATGTTGAAATAAGCATGATCGCTTCAAAATGAGTATAGAAAAAACGGTGATTATTACGGCAAAAGTTCATGATGTATTGATTGAAACTTTGCATCGAAAAGGATTTACAGTACAGTATCTGCCTGAAATAACTTATGATGAGTTAAGCGAAGTAATTAATAAAGCCGAAGGTATTATTGTAACTACCAGGATAAAGATTGACAAAAACATTTTATACAAAGCCGTTAATTTAAAGTGGATCGGGCGCCTGGGCAGCGGTATGGAATTGATTGATGTTACCTATGCCAAAAGCAAAGGAATAAAATGTGTGAGTAGTCCCGAAGGTAACCGAAATGCAGTGGCAGAGCAGGCTTTGGGATTGTTGCTGAATTTAATGAATAAAATCAGCAGCAGTTTCGATGAAATAAAAAACGGAAAATGGATACGTGATGAAAACCGAGGGATAGAGCTTACCGGTAAAACGGTTGGTATTATCGGGTATGGAAATACAGGCAGCAGTTTTGCAAAATTGTTATCTGCTTTTGATGTAACTATTCTGGCTTACGATAAAATTAAATATGGTTTTGGAGAAGCGAATATTAAGGAAGCTAACCTCGATCATATTTGCCGCTATGCCGATGTTATCAGTTTTCATGTACCACTGGCAGATGATACCATACACATGGCAAACGAAGGCTTTTTTAAATCACTGCAGCAAAAACCTTTTATCATTAATACTTCACGGGGTTCTGTAGTACAAACTTCAGCTTTGATTGATGCATTAAAGCAAGGCACGATTGCCGGTGCGGCACTGGATGTGCTGGAAAATGAAAAATTAGACAGCTTTTCTGCCCTGCAGGTGGAAGAAATGAACTATCTTACCAAACAGCCCAATGTGATATTAACGCCCCATATTGCCGGTTACTCGGCAGAGGCATTTTATAAAATGAGTGCAGTGATCCTGGAAAAGCTGGAAATATAATTTTTTCGCTATTTTTGTAATACATGCAACGCCTTAGGCTATCTGAGGCGTTGTATTTTTTTTATTTGTTTAAACCGAATTGTATGAGTGCAACCAATTATGTAACCGCCGAAACGTTTGAAAGACTGAAAGAAGAGTTACAGCACATGAAAGGTGTGGAGAGGCCGGCAGCCAGCAGCGCTATTGCCGAGGCAAGGGAAAAGGGCGACCTGAAAGAAAATGCTGAATACGATGCAGCCAAAGAGGCACAAGGCATGCTGGAAGCCAAGATAAAGCAGCTTGAAGGCGTGCTAGCAAATGCCCGTATTTTAGATGAGAGTAATATTGATACCAGTAAAGTATCTATATTAACCAAGGTTACTTTAACCAACATGAATACAAAAAAGCAGGTTACTTATAAAATTGTTTCTGAGAATGAGGCAGACCTTAAGCTTGGAAAAATTTCCGTAACCTCGCCAATTGGTAACAGTCTGTTGGGTAAGGTTATTGGAGATGTGGTTGATGTGATTGTACCTGCAGGCGTACTTAAATTTAAAGTTGAAAAAATTGAACTTTAATTACTGGTGAAATAATTTTGATCTCATTTGCCGGTTGGCAAATGGGATTTTTTTTGTCTTATATTTATTAAAACATTTGCTATGACCATCTTTTCCAAAATCATCAATGGCGATATACCTGCTTATAAAATTGCTGAAAGCGACAAGTTCATTGCCTTCCTGGATATTGAACCCCTGGTAACCGGTCATGTATTGGTTGTACCCAAAATAGAAGTGAATAAAATATTTGATGTACCTGATGATTACCTTGGGGAGATGCTGGTTTTTGCAAAACCAATAGCACATGCCATTGAAAAAATATTTGATTGTAAAAGGTGTGGTATAAGCGTTATCGGATTGGAAGTGCCTCATGCCCACATGCACCTGGTACCTATAAACTCGGCCAATGATTTAAATTTTACACGGCCAAAAATAAAAGCTACGCAGGATGAATTGAAAGCAGTGCAGGAGAAATTAAAAGCTGCATTTAGCACCGTTGATTGATAACCTGAAACCCACGCCGTGTATGGTTTCCAGTACAATGTTGGGATCTGGTTTAAAATGCTTGCGTAATTTTGTAATAAAAACATCCATACTTCTGCCCAAAAAATAATCATCCTTGCCCCAAACATTCAGCAAAACTTCTTCACGTTTTAAAACCTTGTTTTCGTGCTGTGCAAAAAAGCGCAGTAGGTCCGATTCTTTTTGGGTAAGTGTAACTACTTCATTACCGGTGTAAATTTTTAATTCGTTCACTACAAATTTTAATTTACCCAATTGGTAAACTTCTTTGGTATCGGCCTGTAGTTTTTTGGTACGGCGTAAAAAAACCTCTATCCTCAAAACCAATTCCTCAATGCTGAAGGGTTTGGTAATATAATCATCGGCACCTGATTGAAAGCCTTTTAATTTATCTTCCTGTAAACTTTTTGCGGTTAAAAAAATGATAGGTACCACATCGCTTTGCTGCCTTATTTTTTTTGCCAGCGAAAACCCATCCCGTACAGGCATATTTATATCCAGCAGGCAAATATCAAAAGTTTTTTTCTGAAATTGTTGCCAGGCTACTTCTCCATCGGGGCAATGCGTAACTTCAAAACCAACATCCTGTAATGAATCTTTAATTACAAACCCAAGGGAAAGATCATCCTCAGCCAGTAATATTTTTCCTTTTAACATGCTATTGCGTTTTATTTAAGGGATAATTTAATTGTAAAAGTACTTCCACTTCCCAACTCACTAGCTACTTCAATTTTACCATGATGCGTATCAATAACTTTTTTAACAAAATTAAGTCCCAGTCCAAAGCCTTTGGTGATGTGCAATTCACCATCTGTTATGCGGTAAAATCTTTCAAATATCTTCTTCTGATGTTCTGTTGCAATACCTATGCCATTATCTTTTATGGCAATCAGTAAAACAGTACCATCAACTTTTGTGCTTACTTCAATAACCGGTGTAGCAGCATATTTAATGGCGTTTTCAATGAGGTTTATCAGGCATAACCTTAAATAAGCTCTGTCTGCATTTACCACAACATCCTGCGTATCAAAATTGGTTTTAACTACCGCATTCCTTTGTTCTATTAACGGTTGCAGGTCGTTAATGGATTCCTTTATGAGTAAATTAATGTCAAATTTTTCTTTTTCAAGTGGTAAACTGCTTCTGTCGGTATAGGCAATTTCCAACAAGCGCTGCACCTGCGATTGTAAGTGCGATGTTTGTTCGTGAATAATACCTGCATAATTTTTCAGCTTTTCCGGCTTTTCAATAATGTTTTGTTGCTGCAAAACATCGGCAGCAATTTTTATTACTGCCAGCGGGGTTTTAAATTCATGCGTAAAATTATTTACAAAATCCCTTTGCGTTTCGTTAAAAAATTTTTGCCGGTACAGGTAAAAAATGCTGAAACCAAAACCTATTAAAACCAGCAATAGCAAGCCGCTGGAGGCAATCCAAAAAATCATTTGTTTTATGATATACTGCCCACGATGCGGAAAATATAACGCCAGGTATGGATAATCCCGTTCATACACTGCAAGTGCTTTTTCTTTTTCCGAAGGAAAGTAAGAGTCGGGTAAATCAATATACTGTTCTGCTACATATTTTTTTGCCGATGTATCGTAAACAGCGGCCCTGCAATCGGTGTACACATCAAAATCGGTAAACTCTCCCTTTAAGTTCACCCATAACTGATCCAGGTTAGGGCTGCAATCAATCCGTAATAAATATACATCGGGACTAACATTTTCTACAACCTTCTGCACATTGTCTTTTACATCACTCACCAGTTGCATATCATCATACAGGCTTTTTATGCTTTTTGAAACATTGATGTTAAACTGTTTTTCCTCGTACAAATACACTTTTTGCAGCCACACCAATTGTACAGCTACAATAATTGTAATCAGCACCGTGCTGGTTAAAATTACTAATCTTAATGTTTTTGAACGTATAACCATTTGTAAAGAGTGCTTATTAAAGTGTATGAAATTAAACTGTGCTGCCTTAATTTTTGTTAAAGGCAGGTTAAGTATTTTACATTCACTTTTTTGTTTTTATTTTATCCGGATTTTTTGCCAGGAAATCTTTCCAGCCGTTTACTTTTTCGCCGCTGCCCGGCAAAGCTGTTTTTTGTTGAAAATGATGACACACTGCAACAGCCAATGCATCGGTAGCATCGTAGTGCTTTGGATCTTCAGTAAAATCTAATATCTGCTGCAGCATTTTCATTACCTGTTCTTTGGCGGCGTTTCCATTGCCCGTTACAGACTGCTTTACTTTTTTAGGAGAGTACTCGGTTACATCCAACCCGTGCCGCATGGCCGCAGCAATGGCTACGCCTTGTGCCCTGCCAAGTTTTAGCATACTCTGCACATTCTTACCAAAAAAAGGAGCTTCAATAGCAAAAGAATCAGGTTGATACTTGGTTATGAGGCCACTTACGGTATTAAAGATCAGTTGCAGTTTTTTGTAACTGTCGCTCACTTTGCCTGGCTGTAAAACACCCAGTTCCAGTAACGAAATTTTATTCCCTGTTACTTTTATCAACCCATAACCCATAATGATGGTTCCCGGATCTATCCCTAAAATAATGCTTGGTTTTTTTTGCAAATCGGTTAAATTTTTTCGCCCCTGATAATTAAAGTAACATTGTGTATTGAACAAAAGTATCAAAATATTACTCAAGTGGATTATTGGGCCGCTGCTGGCAGTTTGGTTGTTTTATTCGCTATACCAGCAGGTAAAGGCGCAGCCTGATATGGATGCATCCATTGCACTTATAAAAACATTGCCGTTTGGTGCCAATGCTTTTAAATTCTGGCTGGTAATATTGTTTGTTTTCGTAAACTGGGGGCTTGAGGCAAGAAAGTGGCAACTGCTGATGAATGTGCTGCAGCCCATTTCTTTTATCACTGCATTTAAATCGGTATTATGCGGCGTAACTTTTTCTTTAAACACACCCAACCGCATGGGCGAATATGCAGGCCGTATTCTTTTTGTGGATGAAGGCAAACGCATCAAAGCGATCACATTATCTGTTGCCGGCGGCATGGCGCAATTAATTATTACTATGCTGATGGGTTGTTTTGGTTTGGGATATTTAATTTTCAGTTCTCACAATTCAGAAAATTTAATGGGCATTTCAACTTTATGGTTGCGCATCTTTTTATACGGTAGCAGTTTTGGTACACTTGTTTTTATTTTTTTCTTTTTTAGATTGGGTTGGTTGATAAAATTGCTGCAAAAACTCCCTTACTCCGATCGGTTTTTAAAATACCTGCACGTTTTAGAAACATTTGATGCAAAAATTTTGTTAAGGTTGCTCTCTATATCACTCTTTAGATACATCGTTTTCGTTTTACAATACATCTTTATGCTGCAGTTGCTGCAGGTAGAACAAAATGTGTGGACAGGTTTCTGGATAATTACCGTTATGTTCTGGATACTGGCTATCATTCCGTCTTTTGCAATTGCAGATCTGGGCATAAGAGGAACGGTTGCAAAATCATTATTTGCCTACAGCAGCAACACGCTTGGGATTTTAACAGCAACATTTGGCATTTGGTTTGTTAATCTGTTTATCCCGGCCCTAATCGGGAGTTTATTAATTTTAAGCATTAAAATAAAAAAGAAAAATGATCAGCTACTTTAAACCAGCTTTTGTAATTATTGCCCTTTGTAGTTTAAGTTTTACATCAGATGATGCCTGCAACTTCCGCAACACTTCTTTTAAAGCAGATGAAGAAATAAAGATGAAAGTGTTTTACAGCACCCTTGGCATGTACGTGGGTGCCGGCGAAGCTACTTTTACGGCTGCCCTGGAAAGGTACAATGGCAAGCCTGTTTATCACCTGGTTGGCACAGGATCTACCTATTCTTTTTTTGATGGATTTTTTAAAGTAAGAGACCGGTATGAGAGTTATGTTGATACCACAAATTTGTTACCTTATAAATTTGTACGCAATATTGATGAAGGAGGATACAAAAAATACAACAACGTAACTTTTAACCACAATGCCAATACAGCCGTAACAACCAATGGTGTTTTTAAAGTAACCGATTGCATACAGGATGTGGTTAGCATGGTTTATTATTGCCGCAATATAAATTTTGATAAGTATAAGGTGAATGATAAAATCATGTTTGATATGTTTTTAGATGATGAGGTTTTTCACATGTACATTCGTTATATGGGTAAAGAGAAAGTTAAAACCCGTTACGGAAAATTTAATGCTATAAAAATAAAACCCCTGTTAATTAAAGGAACCATTTTTGAAGGTGGTGAAAAAATGAATGCCTGGCTCAGCGACGATCCCAATCATTTATTATTGAGGGCCGAAAGTCCGATTGCAGTAGGAAGCATTAAGGTGGATATGATGGGGTATAAGAATTTGCGGTATCCACTTACTTCTTTAATTAAGGAGAGGTAATACTTAATCGTCTGGCCACTGTAAGCATATTATAATTTCAAAAATCTCAACGAAATAATGAGTGGTTAAATTTATAGAGTATTAGTAGTGGCCTGACAACTACAGATCACTCAGCTTAAAAGTTTCTTTAACCCTTATTCCTTTTTCTGTCATTTGTAAAGTACAGCATTCGTTCACTGGATCATGCTCAAAAAATAAAATGTAATCGTTTTGCTGTGCTTCAGTAAGAAACAATTTCTTTTCATTTAATGTAGTAAGCGGAAACATATCGTAGGCCATTACATAAGGCAAAGGAATATGTGCAGTGGATGGCAGCAAATCTGCCATAAATACAATTGTTTTTCCGTAATAATTAATTTTGGGTAACATCATAGCATCGGTATGGCCACATACAGAATAAAATGCTACATTAGTTGTGAGACGTGACTCGTGAGTTGTGAGTAAAGAGCTTTCTGCTGCACCAGCACTCACGTGTGACGATTCAGGTCTCACGTTTAAAAATTTCAATTGCCCACTTTCCTGTATCGGTAAAATATTTTCTTTTAAAAAACTTGCTTTCTCCCGGTCATTCGGTTTAGTTGCCCATTGCCAGTGACTTTCATTACTCCAGTAAGTTGCATTTTTAAAGGCAGGTACTAATTTTTCTCCCGTTCTTACAATGCTACCACCACAGTGATCAAAATGCAGGTGCGTTAAAAAAACATCGGTAATATCATCTTTGGTAAAACCATGTTGTGCTAAAGATTTATCCAGTGTATCATCGCCATGCAGATAATAATGCCCAAAAAATTTCGCATCTTGTTTATCGCCCATGCCGTTGTCAATCAAAATTAATTTCCCTTCATCTTCAATCAACAAACAGCGCAATGCCCAGCTGCACATATTGTTTTCATCGGCGGGGTTTAATTTGTTCCAGATACTTTTGGGTACCACACCAAACATGGCGCCACCATCTAATTTAAAATACCCGGTGTTGATGCTGTATAATTTCATGCTTTTTCGGTTTGCTGTTTTTTTAAAGCAGTGAATAAAATTACTAATCCAATAATAAAGAACGTCATTAATGCAAGCACAGAACCACGTTGCGATCCTGTAATTTCTGTTATATATCCAAAACTAAACATGCCAATAACTACTGCAATTTTTTCTGTAACATCATAAAAGCTAAAGAAAGATGCGGTGTCTTTTGTTTCAGGCATCAGTTTGCTGTAGGTACTCCTGCTTAGTGACTGTATGCCACCCATTACAAAACCAACACATGCTCCTAAAATATAAAACGGTATAATAGCATGCTTAGGTAAAAAGTATGCAACTATGCAAAGCAATATCCAAAAGAAAATTACAATCATCAAGGCTTTAAAATTACCAATGCGGCCAGAGAGTTTGCTTATAAAAAAAGCACCGGGAATTGCCACCAACTGAATAAGTAAAATGGCAATAATTAAATTTACAACCGGTATTTCCAATTCGCTTTTTCCATATAAAGTAGCCGCAAGCATTACTGTTTGAACACCCATATTGTAAAAGAAAAAAGCACCCAGGAATCTTTTAATAACAGGCATTTGTTTTAATTGATTCCAAACAATGCGTAATTCTTTATATCCATTGGTAATAATATTACTTTGGGTAGCCAGATTGCCAGCTGCAACAGGTTTTGGCAATCTCGATAATGAAAAATATCCAAATCCCAGCCACCAGATCCCAACTGCCAGAAACGAAACCCGTGATCCTTCTCCTTCAGTAATTCTAAACCAATCATTCTTCATTACAAACACAAAACAGATTACCTGTAAAATAACACTGCCCACATATCCATAAGCAAAGCCACGTGCACTTACCCTGTCTCTGTCTTCGGGTGCGGCAATCTCAGGCAAAAAAGAATTGCTGAAGACATAACTGCTCCAGAAACAGATGCAGGCAATGATCATACAAAGGATGCCGATAGGTAAAGTTTGCAGATCTTTAAAAAAGAATAAAGAACCGCAGGCAATACTGCCAATAGTAAAAAAGAAAGCCATGAATTTCTTTTTATTACCCCTGTAATCTGCAATGGATGTAAGCAATGGTAAAATCAGTGCCACTATCAGCAGTGCAAAACCAATAGCATAATTATACAGTGATGTGTTTACAAATTCACGGCCCATAAAATGTACATAAGAAATACCATCTGCTGTGCGTTCTGCAGTCATAGCTTCGTAATAAGCCGGAAAAATTGTTGAAGTAATTACAAGATTATAAACTGAATTGGCCCAGTCGAACATGGCCCAACCGTTAATAACTTTTTTAGAGGCAGTTTGCATGGTTTTTTATTTAAGGAGAAATGAAAATAGCAAATAAGATTGTATTACGTACAAAAAACAACCCCCCGATCTAATCAGGGGGTTAAAGGATAGCATACTTAAGCAGTTAGTATTGGGCTTACTTTAAAGTATCTGTAAGCGGCCTTGCGTATCCAAGATTTTTAAATGGCTCTAATTTATTGTTGCTTAGCTGAATGGTTACCGGTGCATTGTTAAAAACCATTTCAGAAATCTGGGCACCAAATATTAAAAAATTATTTTCGTATTCTTTTATGATCTTGGTTTCATCAACCACAAAGTTGATGTTGAAAGTATCTTTAACTTTTACAAGCTGTACGGTAGAGGTAATACTATCCTGAAAATACTCCTGCTCTTTTAAAAAACCTGCAAGTTTTTTTGCCAGGGCTTCATCAACAGCATCGCCTTTGTAATATATATTGTGTTTGCTGTCTAACTTATACTCTTTGCCATAGTTTGTAGTACATGAGTTAATAGTTACCGCAATAATTGCTATGCACAGAAACATTTTAAAATTTTTCATTTTATTTATTTGTGTACTGCATAATTATGCCAAAACTTTTTACGGGCATATACCCTTAAGTGGGTATTTTACGATTTTATGTAACCGGTATAAATTAAAATAAGCAACGCAATACCCACAATAATGCGGTAATAACCCCATACTTTAAAACCATGCTTTTTTAAAAAACCGATGAAGAATTTTATGGCCAGTAACGCTACCACAAAAGCTACTACATTGCCAATGGCAAGTTGTTTTATTTCTGCAGATGAAAACCCACCATAATCTTTGTAATACTTAAGCAGTTTATAGCCGGTAGCAGCCAACATGGTTGGCACTGCCAAAAAGAATGAAAATTCTGCCGCTGCACTGCGTGTTAACTTTTGCTGCATACCACCAATAATGGATGCTGCACTGCGGCTAACGCCAGGTATCATGGCAATGCATTGCCAGATGCCGATCATAATGGCTTTAAAAAATGTAACATCTTCCTCTTTATCTACAGTGGGGTTTTTAAACACATTATCAATAAAAAGTAAAACAACACCGCCAACCAACAGCGATACTGCAACCGTGGTGGAGCTTTCCAGCAAAAGATCAATCTTTTTTGAAAATAAAAACCCCAGTATTAAAGCAGGCACAACACCCGCTGCAATTTTTGCGTAAAACTGCCAGTTTTTAAAATTGAAGAATTTCTTCCAATACAAAACAACCACCGCTAAAATTGCACCCAGCTGTATGGCAATTGTAAACACTTTTGTAAAATCGTCTTCTGTAATACCCAATATTTTTTCGGTGATGATCATGTGGCCCGTTGAGGAAACAGGTAAAAATTCTGTTAACCCTTCTACAATGCTTATGATAATGTTTTGTGCAGTAGTCATGTTTTTCTTTTAAATGAAAAAAGCGAAGTTGTAACTCCGCTATAAATTCTTAATTCTTAATTTTTAATTCTTAATTGCTTTTAGACTTTTTCATAATGGCAAAAATCTCAATAATAAAACCTGCAATAATAAGCATGGGTGCAATGGTAATGCGTGTAGTGCTATAAACTTCATCCTTATTAAAAACTTTAGGGTCGGCACTTTTGCCACCGGCCATTAAAAAAAAGCCCAAAGCCAGCACGGCAAGTCCAATCAGCATCCACATATAATTTCCTTTATCAAACAACTGGTTTGATGTTGATACAGTACTTGTTGTTTTTTTTATTTCGCTCATGTTAATTTATTTGAAGTTGCAAATTAATATAAATCGTCCAATTTCATACGCAGGTATTTAATTACCGAACGGTGGGTGCTGAACAGGGAAATGCTGATACCTAAAATTATAATTGCCAGAAATAGCAATATCATACTGGTATTATCGTGTAATACTTTAAATTTTGGTTCAAAAGTTTCAATCAATAATATAGTAAGCCAAAGGGCAGCAATGGCAACGCCTGCCGATATTAGGCCATTTATAATAGCCCTGATATTTATGGGCTTGATGATAAACCAGCGGGTGGCACCCACCATTTGCATGGTTTTTATTAAAAACCGGTTGCTGTACATGGCAAGCCTGATGGTGTTATCAATTGAAAAAACTACGAGTATGGTTAATAAAACCGCAAAAACCAGAAACAGGTAAGCGGCCGTTTTTACAAATTTACTTATCTGCGCTATCGTTTCTGTAGGGAATTGAAAATCGTTTATAAGCCCTGGGAACCTGGCTAGCAAATCGTTTGAAAGGTTATTCAAACTATCTTTTTGTACATAATTTGCTTTAATGTAAAAGTCAACACTTTCCGGTAACGGGTGCTCATCCAGAATTTGTTTCCAGCTGCTGTCGTGTTGTTTATTACAACTTTATATATCCATTTAACGGGTTACATATTTCACATATTTTGGGTTGGGTATATATTTTTAGTTATTCTGCAAACAGTCAATTTTATTTTTTTTT
>JANMBZ010000128.1:0-7829 GCA_031360765.1 Chitinophagaceae bacterium | reverse complement strand
TTTATTTTTTGGTCAGTTTATTGTGCTGATGGCAGATGAAAGTGCCACCGGGGTTAGTGGCTGCAGTACGGATAGTTCTGTGCATCTTATAAAAACAATTGAAGAAAAATATAAAGTGCAGATGTTCGACAGGCAAAATCTTGCATTTGTGGTAAAAGATAAAATTCAACTTTTACCGCTCACCCAATTGGAGTATGCAGTAGAGAATAATTTCATTAATGCAGATACTTTGTATTTTAACAACACTGTTTTATCAAAAAAAGAAATGATCGAAAAATGGATTGTACCGGTTAAAGATAGCTGGCTGGCAAAGCGGGTAAACTTTACGGAAAAAGCAGGTTAATTAATCAGCTTATTTCTTCTGCAATTGCTTCAACAAAGCTTCCCTACCCGATTTTTTTGTATTGTTTTTAAACACATAACTCAACACCAAACGATAATTGCGGGTGTTGGTGGTGCTGTAACTTTCCAGGTTAAAATTACTGCCGTAAGTAACATTTAAATTTTGCTGCTGGCGAAAGGGATCAATAAAATTTAGCGTAACAATAAAACGCTTTTTAAAAAATTTACGCTGCACACCCAGGTTCATACTCAAAGTGTTTCTTACACTGCCCTGCGGGTTTGCAAAACGGTTGTAAGTAAAGCTGACGTTGGCATTCATAATATTAGAAAATTGATAACTGCCATTTAATGTTGAGTAAAAAGAACCACCATTTCTAAAATATCGCACCGTGCGGTCGAAGTTGCTGTATGCATTGTACGTGTATCCCACACTCAAATTCGCCTTCGCTTTTTTGGTAAAATTATAGCCGCCCCACAAACTTGCTTCGTACTCTTTGCGGCCACTTATATTTTGCCAGGTGGTAAATATGCTGCCATCGGGTTGCAGTGTTCTTATAGAGCTATAAATATCCTGCAAGGCATTGTAGCCAACCGATGCGTTGATGTTGTAAAGTTTATTCCATTTACCCAAACTAAAATCAAAATTATCGGCAGAATACGGTTGCAGATATGGATTGCCGGAACGGGTGTTGTATGGGTCGGCATAATCCAGGCTGGGGTTCAGTTCATTTAGCCGTGGCCTTTGCACGGTTCTTTTGTAAGCTAAATTAATATTCACATCGTTCTTCCATTTTTTTACCAGCGTAGCAAAGGGCAATAACGACCAGTAATTATTAATGTACCGGTTGCTGTTGTTCTTAATATCGAAATTGGTTTCGGTATATTCAGGTTGCAAGCCTAAGTTTATAAAAAAGCCTGGCACAATATCATAACGTACTGCTGCCCTAAAGCCATACATAGTTTGGTGAAAAAGAAAATCGTTACTAAGCAAATCGTTTTTAACAAATACATATTCTGGCTTTTTCATAAAAGCGGTGTTTAAAACATTGTGGTTGTTGGATCGGTTGTAAGTAACGCCAAAATTAAGCGACCATTTATTTCCTTTTAACGCTTTATCATAATTTACCCGCAGACTGATGACATTGTTTTTGCTGCTTGTATTTTGTTGTTGGGTTGAATCGGAACCAGTTGGAGTGTTATCCGGATTAAGGTATTGCTGGTAAAAATCACGGTCATTATTGTAAGCATTAAAATTAAAACCGCTGATGATACGCAGTACCGTTTTAGGATTTTTTCCTTTTAAAGTATAAGTAAAGTTAAAGCCCGGACTATAGTTTTTATTCTCAGATCCGGTAATGCGGTTGCTCAATTTATATATTTGGTAGTACCGGTTTAAATTACTGTACCCGGTACTATTATCGATGATTGAACTGCTGCCGTTATATTGTGTTGTAAAGTTAATACTTTGTTGCTTGTTAAGGTCGTAATCCAGGTTCAGCCGCATGTTTGGGCGATTACTATTGTTGTGGCTTTCCCCAACAGTATTAAAATAATTTGATGAATCAGTGTAAATATTCTGCCGGTTACTGTAGCTGTTGCCATTAAAAATACTGTATCCATAACCTGCCGAAAAGTTAATGGCAATTTTATTTTTCCAGTAACTTAAATTTCCGCTGATAGCGGCTTCGCCACGTGTACCATAATTTACATTCAGCTTGCCATTAAACCCTACCTTGCCTTTTTTGGTTACAATGTTAATGACTCCTCCCCGCTCGTTGGCATACTGTGGCGGGGGCGTTGTCATCACTTCAATTTTTTCAATCAGGCTCCCCGGCATGCTTTCCATCAAATCCTGCAATTGTTTGCTGTCAAGTTCCACCGGTTTATCATCAATCAAAATTTTTACTTCTTTACCCTTCAATAAAATCTTACCATCATTATCTACATTAACTAAAGGCGTTTGCTTTAATAATTCGGTAGCCGTAGCCCCGGAGCTTAAAGCCGATTCGCCGGTGTTAAAAATTATTTTTCCATCTTTATTTTCTATCAGGGGTTTTTCTGTATAAATAATTACTTCATTCATGGTTGCCGAATTTTTATTCAACTTGATATCATTCAGGTCGAAATCAAATCTTTCTGTTCTTAAGTGAATGCTATCTATTGTTAATGGCCTGTATCCAATTCTTGTAATCTGCAGGCGATAATATCCATAAGGTAGTTTATCAAAAATAAACTCGCCATTGGGCATGCTGATGGCATTTGTGCTGTAAAATGTATCGGTAAGATTGTGCAGACTCAAATTGGCCGCAGCAATTACTTTGCTATTATCTGCATCCATCAAAGTACCAATGATAATGCCTGGTAATGAATCATTTTTTTGGGCAATTACATGGCTTGAGCAAAACAGGGCAATAAAGTAAATAAGAATATATTTGAACAAGACTACATTAATTATAGTATCAAAATTACCACTTACCTGTTTTTAAAAATAAAATTTTATATAAATGGCATGATTTTTTAAGATGCGTTCAGATTATGCCAAATGTTTACAGAAAAAAGATGAGATATTTTATTGTATTGCTTGCAGCCTTTACCCTTTCTGCCAAATGGAGTGTTGTGGCTGCCCAAAAAGTAAATATCAGCCCTACATTTACTACTGTTGCAGGCCGGCAATATTATAGAAGTAATTTGCACCATGCATTGTGGGGCAAACATTACCGCAAAGAGTGGAAAACGCCAGCACTTTTTAAAGTTGCCATGCTCGATACTTTGGCAGGCGGCGTTACGCCATATCAGGCCGGTGGTGGCAGACAAAGCAAATCACTACGCTTAAAAGATGCTAATGGCCGTGAATATGTTTTACGTAGTATTGATAAAACTTTTGAAGGGGCATTGCCCGAAATCGTTAAAGGAACTTTTATTGCCAGCATTGCAAATGACCAGGTTTCTATTGCACATCCCTACTCCGCATTAACCATTGCTCCCATGGCTGAAGCTGTTTCTATTTTGCACACCAATCCTGTAATTATTTACCTGCCAAAGCAAGACAGGCTTGGAGAGTTTAATACAGCTTATGGCAATGCACTTTATCTTTTTGAACAGAGGCCAGATGAAGATTGGGCTACTGCAGCAAACTTTGGCAATTCTAAAAAAATTATTGGCACCGATGATTTACTTAAAAAATTAGAAAAAGATAACGATGTAAAAATTGATCAGACATTATATGTACGTTCCCGGATTTTTGATATGTTTTTAGGAGACTGGGGCCGCCACGAAGACCAATGGAGATGGGCCGCCAACAAACAAAACGGACAAACAATTTACAAACCAATACCACGTGACAGAGATCAGTCGTACACAAAATTTGACGGACTATTGGTAGGAGCATTTAAAGGACTTGCTTCGGGCAAATTTCAAAGTTTTAGCCCTCGAATAAAAAACGTAAATACATTTAATTTTCCGGCAAGATACCTTGACAGACGCATGGCAAATGAAATGACTTTGGAGCAGTGGATTAAGCAGGCTAGCGAAATACAGGCTGCTCTTACCGATAATGTAATAGAATCGGCTATAAAACAATTGCCGCCTGAAATTTTCCCCATTTCGGGTAATGAAATCATCAATAGCTTAATACAACGCCGGAGCAAACTGGTGGATTATGCAAGAGATTATTATCTTTTTTTAGCACAGGAAGTTGATGTGCCTGGTACAAAGGATAATGAAAAATTTGAAATAAAAAGAAATGAAGACGGCAATACCCTTGTTAATATTTACAAAATAACCAACAATGGAAAAATAAAAGATGCTCCTTTTTATAGCAGAACGTTTTATGCCAGCGAAACAAAAGAAATACGTTTATATGGCATGGATGCTGCTGATATATATGAAGTAAGCGGCAATTCAGATAATGCTATTAAAGTAAGGTTGATAGGCGGCCCTGCTAAGGATGAGTATAAAGATATTTCCAAAATAAACGGGGCTTCGCACAGCATAAAAATTTACGATAACCCGGGCAACACAATAATAAAAGGAAGCGAAACCTCAGTATATCTATCAAAAAATAAAGCCATTAATCTTTACAAATACGATGAATTCCGTTACAATAAAAGCGGCCTAAAACCATTATTATTTTACAGCAACGATGATCATCTTTTTGCAGGGCTGGAGTTTGGTGCCACTAAATACAAATGGAGAAAACAACCATTCGCCTTCAACCAAAAAATAAATGCAAAGTATTCCATCAGCGAAAAAGCTTTTAGTGCCACTTACCAGGCAAAATTTGCAGATGTAATTAAAAAGTGGGATTTAAATTTATATACCAACTACGATTTTGTAAGATGGACAAATTTTTATGGTTTAGGAAACGAAACTATTAAAACTGATACGTTTGTAAAATTTAACCGCCTACGCACTAAGGAGTTTATTGCTAAAACCGGTTTCAGCAATAATATAGGGCGCTACCAAAAGGTTAGCCTGTCGGGCTTTTACCAGACTGTGCAAATAATTAACGATACTACTTTTAACAAAGGCCTGGTAGCTTATGTGGGTAATCTTTTCCAAACAAAACAATTTGCAGGTGCCGAAATTGAATACAGCCTTTTAAAAGTAAACGACAGTTTATTACCAACCAAAGGATATGGATTTAATGCAACCATCGGTTATACAGATAATGTACAAAACCGTAATAATTTTTTACGTTACGAAGGTTTTGCACAGGTATATCTTCCTTTTACAAAAACAATTAGCCTGCATGTAAAAGCAGGTGGTGCTACTTTAACCGGTAACCCGGAATTTTATCAATACAATTTTATTGGCAGCAGTAAAACAGTTCGTGGCTATCGCCGCAGCAGGTTTTTTGGTAAAACAACAGCTTATGTTCAAAACGAAATCCGCTGGGTAAAAAATGTAAAGAGTTATGTGTACAATGGTAAATTAGGTTTGCTTGGCATGTTTGATGTGGGCCGTGTATGGATGCCCGTGGAAAAATCAAACCGCTGGCACTCGGGTGTGGGCGGCGGTATTTTACTTACGCCTTACAACCGTATTACCGTTTCGGCCGGCTATGCGTACTCGCCCGAGAAAGGGAATATTTTTTTACGAGTGATTTCAATTCTTTAATGCCTGCATTCATTTTTTTCTGTTAACCATATATTTACGCCGCTTAAATAATAAGGGTATTGCTAATTGATGCAACTTTTATATTTTTATCGAATAAATATTTATGTATGAAAAAAAATGTATCGGTTTTGGTTTTAATGTTGATGATTGCTTTAAGTCCGCAATTAGTACTTGCACAAACAGGTGTTGATCCTGATCCGGTGCAGAGTGCTAAAAACAGAAAGGCAAATGAGGAGCGGCAAAAAGCACAGGCTGCCGAAGCTGCTAAAAATGCACCTGCACCTGGTAATACTAAAAATGGTCCTGTTACCGTTTCCAGTCCGGCCATTGTTGTAAAAACACCGGTTAATACTATTTCCACCAGAAAATTTATTGATCCTGCAAATATGGATCTTACTATAAAACCCGGTGATAATTTTTACCTGTACGCCAATGGTGCCTGGATAAAAAAAACGCCGATACCTGCATCTAAAACCCGCTGGGGAAGTTTTGATGCGCTGGCCGAAGAAAGTTCTCAGGCTTTGAAAGGCTTGCTGGAAGAAGCTTCCAGAACTTCAAAAGCAGGTACCGAAGTTGATAAAAAAGGCAGAGGTACAAACGAGCTGATGAAACGTGTTGGCGATTATTATGCCAGTGCCATGGATAGTGCCGCCATTGAAAAACTTGGTTACAAACCCATCAAACCATATCTTGATGCCATTACTGCCCTAAGCTCAAAAGCACAGGTTTTAAAATATGTAAATACTTTACGTTCACAATCAATAACCTCTCCTTTATACCGCATTGGTGTGGGGCAGGATGCAAAAGATGTTACAAAATACATAGTTGGTATTGGCCAGGGTGGCACTACTTTACCCGACCGTGACTATTATTTAAAGAACGATACCCGCAGCCAGAAAATAAGAACAGATTATACCACTTATATTATTAAACTATTTACGCTTACCGGCGAAACCAATGTAAATGCAATGGCAAAGGCGGTAACTATTATGCAAATAGAAACCGCCATGGCACAGGCCCAGATGAGCCGTGTGGAAATGCGTGATCCCAATAAATTGTACAATAAATTTTCGATTGAAGGCTTAACAGCAAAAACACCCAACTTAAACTGGGCCACTATTTTACCGGAGCTTGGCTACAAAGTAAAACAGGATAGCGTGAATGTGAGCAACCCTAAATTTATGATGTTTATAGATTCTTTGTTAAATAAAGTTTCTTTAGATGATTGGAAAACCTACCTGAAATGGGGTGTGTTAAAAGATGCAGCACCTTTCCTGAGCAGTGCTTTTGTTGATGCAAGTTTTGCTTACAACCAATCGCTGAGCGGACAAAAAGAACAAACACCACGCTGGCAGCGCATGAGTGGCTTGATTGACCGCCAGTTAGGCGACCTGTTGGGCCAATTGTATGTTGACCGTTATTTTAACCAGGCTGCAAAAGCCCGTATGCAGGAACTGGTGAATAACCTGCAAAGCACATTTAACAGCCGCATTAAAAAATTAGACTGGATGAGCGAAGTTACCAGGCAACGTGCTTTGGGTAAACTGAATGCGTTTGTTAAGAAAATCGGTTTCCCCGATAAATGGAAAAACTACGATGGCCTTGTAATTAAAAGAGACGATTTTTATGGCAACCTGCAACGTTGCAGCCAATGGCAATATAACGATAACGTCAGCCGCCTGGGCAAACCTGTTGATAAAACAGAATGGGGCATGACACCTGCAACAGTGAATGCATATTACAGTCCGTTAAAGAACGAGATCGTTTTCCCGGCTGGCATTTTGCATTTCCCTTTCTTTGATTTTGGAGCCGATGATGCCATCAACTATGGTGGTATTGGCGCCGTAATAGGCCACGAAATGACCCATGGTTTTGATGACCAGGGCCGACAGTTTGATGCTGATGGCAACTTACAGGACTGGTGGATAAAAACTGATGCAGACGAATTTAAAAAACGTGCGGATGAAGTAGTGCAGCAATATAATGGCTATACCGTTTTAGATACCCTGCATGTAAACGGCAAATTAACGTTGGGCGAAAACCTGGCCGACCTTGGTGGTTTGAACATAGCCTACGAAGCCTTTAAAAACACCAAACAAGGACAAAGCGGCGACAAAATCGATGACTTTACACCCGACCAGCGCTTCTTTTTAAGCTGGGTACAGGTTTGGCGAATGAAGGCTTTACCCGAAGCAGCTGCACAACAAATTGTAACCGATCCCCACTCACCGGGCATGCACCGTGGTAACGGACCACTTACTAATATGGATGCTTTTTACAAAGCTTTTGATGTAAAGTTTGGAGATAAAATGTATAAGGCACCGGAGAAAAGGACTAAGATTTGGTAGGATAAATTTTCCACAAAAAAC
>JANMBZ010000200.1:0-13659 GCA_031360765.1 Chitinophagaceae bacterium | reverse complement strand
ACCCTATCCTGCTTTTGCAGACAAACGCCTGCTAAAACCAGCGTACTATTAATGGCATAGTCCAGCAAGGTTAGTCCGCCAAAAGGCATTTTCATCAGGCGGCCTTTATCAATAATGCAATACACCTGCTGGCTTTTTTCATCGGTGTAATTATTAACCATCAGTGATCCTTTACGTGCTGTGGCTTTCCAGTTTACGCTACGTATATCATCGCCCCGTACATACTCTTTTATCTGCTCAAACTCCATGCTGTGGCCAATTTTACGCATACGCTTGTTGCCGTATTCAGTTTGTATGGTGGTTTGCGAAAGCAGTTCGTATTTACGCATCTGCAAAAAAGATGGATACACCGGAATGGTTTCAGCAGCATCAATATCGTGGCGGCGTTTTAATAATCCCAATAAAGATTTTGCGTAAATAATAATGCGCCCAAAATGATATTCACCCCGGTTAACCGGCCGCAGGTTATAAATAATATTTTTTTGCTCACCGGCATTAAAACGGTAAGTAAGTTTCCAGTCACGCTTTTGAAACTGCTCCGGCAGTTCATCAATCAGCTCCATATCTACTGTAAAACGCATGTTGTTTTTTACCTGCAGTTCAATTTTATTTTCATCGCCATTGCTAAGCCGGTCGGCAGTAATTCTTTTGGCGGCGGGTGCTTTGCTGAGTATAAAAAGAAAAAGATAATCAAGAAAAATAAGGCCAGTTAGAACCAACAAGGTAATTTTTGCAGCAATAAAAAGCACAGGTACAAAAAAAGAAACAATGAATAAAATAATACAAAGGCTTAAAGCAAGATAAAGCTTTGCTGTAAGATATAAATCGCCGATATATTTTTTAATTGCTTTCATAAAAGTTTCCCTTGCCCATTGGTGTAATTACCTTGGTATTTCAATTGCTTTTAAAATACTGTCAATCAATTCATCGGCAGTAATGCCTTCCATTTCTTTTTCGGGAGTAAGAATTATACGATGCCTTAACACATGCGGCGCCATTTCAATGATGTCTTCAGGCGTTACAAAATCCCGGCCCTTAATGGCTGCATTAGCTTTTGCAGAACGGAGTATGGCAAGTGAAGCCCTTGGCGATGCACCCAGGTACAATGCAGGATTGTTACGGGTTTCGTTCACTATCCGTGCAATAAATTCTATTAGTTTTGGTTCGATGATGATTGACTGTATCTGGTTGCGGTAATGCTGCAGATCCTGTGGTGATAATAATTTACGGATGTTTTCTATCATTTGCGTCTGCGTTTTTCCCTGCTGGCGGTTTAAGATATTTATCTCATCCTGCAGGGTTGGATAGCCTACTTCTATTTTAAAAAGAAAACGATCAAGCTGGGCTTCGGGCAACCGGTAGGTACCCTCCTGCTCAATGGGGTTTTGTGTTGCCAATACCAAAAACGGAAAACGCATCTGGTGCGTTATACCATCAATGGTAACCTGGCGCTCTTCCATAACTTCAAACAAAGCAGCCTGTGTTTTTGCAGGTGCCCGGTTAATTTCATCAATTAAAACAATATTGCTGAAAATGGGGCCGGCTTTAAATTTAAAGTCGCCTTCACGTGGGTTAAAAACCGAAGTACCCACTACATCGCTCGGCATCAGATCGGGCGTAAACTGCAGGCGTGAAAAATCGGCATCAATAATTTTAGCCATCAGTTTGGCAGTAAGTGTTTTAGCCACACCGGGTACACCTTCAATTAAAATATGTCCGTCGCATAACAAACCAATGAGCAACAGATCAACCATTTTATATTGCCCTATTATGACCTGTGCAATTTCATTTTTAATGTCAATTACCGATTTGTTTAACCCGGTAAGATCTACCCGTTGCTGAAAAAAATTTTCTTCCATCATTTGCTTTTTTATTTCCCTACTTTTTTGTCAGGGAGTTTGTTAAATATGCGTTCCGCTGCTTTTGTAAAAATGTTGAATCTGCTGTTGTAAAGAAAGTAACTGGTAATCGTTTACCATATCACTGCCTTGCGTGGCCAAAATGGTACGGTATAAAGTATCAACCTTATCTTTTTCAACTCCGCTTTTACGGCTCAGCATCACAATAAAATCATTATTTACCTGGGTGCTGTTTAAAAAATAAGTATTGCGAATGTACTCATTAAAATAAGTAATCATCTTGTCGGCAATATTTTTATTGTCTTTTTTCTGCAGGTACAAACGCCCAATGGTTTCAGTAAAAGTTACGGTGGTATTTTCATTGGCTTTAAGTGGCTGTATAATGCGTTGTAAACGTTTTCCACCAAACAATATATATAGTGCCAATAAAATAAGCGATAAAAAGAATGCTGCCTTCAATGGTGGATTTTTCATGATTTCGGTTAAAGAAGAAAAATCGTTATCGGAATTTTTGCGGCTGCGCAGTTTATGATAATAATCATCCCAATAAACATGCTGTGGCATATTATCGGTGTAGGCTAGTGTGGTTTTTAAATAATGATAATTATCTGCTTTTAGTAAAAAATAATTACTGTAGGCACGTGGTTCACATTGCAGATATAATTTACCCTTGCCCTTAAAATATACAAGCAGGTTGGGTTGTTTATTGGCATTAAACCCAAGCACACGGGTAGTACTGCTATCAATATTTGTAAAATAATTTTGAAACGGGTAATAAAAATATTCATATTGGGTACCCGGTTGTGCAGTTGTATTTACAGAGGTATTGCCCATTTTGCTCAACATTGCATCCATTTCCGGAGCGTTGTATATTTGTTTGCATCCTATTTCATCAAGCAGTAAATCATCTATTGATGCGGCAGAGATAAAAAGGCTGTTGCCTGCTTCCAAATATTCCATCATAGCCGTTACTTCCTCGGATGTTAAAAAAAGTTTGGGTGCCAGGCATACATACAATGCGCCTGAATCGCTAATGTTTTCCCAGGTATTTTTAAAATCACTTTTTTTATCCTGTATATTATTTAAGCTGTAAATCGCTGCCAGTTGCCTGTAAGCTACACTTGCACCAAATGGCTTTGTATCTTTTTTAGCATAGGTCTCTACCAATGATGGTAATTTGCTCTGGGAGTCCATGCAGCCTACCAGCAAAAGAATCATTACTGCCAGCGAAAAAAAATATGTTAGCCTTCTCTTCAACAAATTTTTATACTTTTTGATTTAATTGCCTGAAACCTGTTTCTATTTTATCGTAAATAGCTTTATCAATTTCAAACTCTCCATACCAAACATACTCATAGTTTAAAGTAAGGGCCGCAAAAGCCTGCTGGTAATCTTTGTTTGTAATTTCTGTTACGTATTGATAATTGGTTTTATCGGGTGCCAGCGAAACCAGGTTTTTACCAGCCAGCAAATGCAGCGTACGTAAATACTGGTAACGTATTGCCTGCCGGTAATTGCTGTTTTGCAATGCCTGTTTTATCAAAGCATCAAAATCAGATTCGTGTGTGATGATTTCTTCCTCAACACCGGGTACCATTTCTTTCATTGATTTTGATCTGCGGCGAAAGCCACCATCTGATAAAAATAACCGGTAAAGAATAAAGCCTATAAAACAAATTACAAAGGCCCAAAGCAGCACCCCCACAATGCCAGAACCGAGAAGATTACTTAAAAAACCAGGAGGTTCTGGTGGTTGCCGCTGTTTTTTTTCTTCCTCTTTATTTAATGCTTTTAAAAGGCTGTCTAAATATTTTGTGTAGCTGTAGTCTTTTTGATTTCTCCAGTTTTTAATTGAGTCGTATGGAAAGTTGAGGCTGTTTTTATATAAAACTGTATCAACTGTTGTCTCTGTTTTTACTATTGCCGCTTCTTCAACCGGGGCATTGTAATTTATGGTATCATCATCAGTAAAATTTTCAACAGGTGGCGATACTACGGGCTCATCAGTTTGCAATAAAGATGTATCCTGGTAAATGATTTTTTTCTGCGCCTGTACGGCAACAAAAAAACCCATCAGCAAAATTGATATGTAAATCGTTTTACGCATTTTCTTTCTTCAGCCTGTTAATAATACCATCGGGCTGAATGTAATAACCTTTGCGATGTAAAAGAATGGGAAGTATGATAAAATACCAGATTATAAATGCTGCTGATGTACCCAAAATAAGCACACTGGCCCAAATGGGCAGTCCGCTGTTTTTTGCTTTATCAAAAGTCTGGCTCATTAAATGCGTAACATAACTCTCAAAAAATGCAGCCGTTAATAAAATAGGAATGATGATGAGCAGAATTTTTACGGCATCTTTAATACCACGCCTGCACGATGCCCCACGTGAAAATGTGCCGGGGAAAATAATGCTGCTGGCAATGATAAAACCTGCTGTAGCCGAAATAATAAATATGGAAATTTCCAACGTACCGTGTATCCAGATTACCATAATGGATTTAAGGCCCAGGTCGTGTGCAAAAAACATATATTGAAATGCACCCAGCATCATACCGGTTGACCAAAGGCCTGCTACATTTAACAGCGGCCATTTAAAAAGTGTGGGTAATCCTAAAAAAAAACCACCTAAAACAAACATCATTGCAATAAAAATATTGTTCATAGCAATTCTCACAAACATGGTAAACGGGTTACCATCTTTATAAACACCAAAGGGATCGCCGTTTCGGATATTATCTTCCGTCATATTCACGTAATCATCGCCCAGTATGCCTCTCACAAAATTTTCATCCTTCATTGATGAAAATACGCCGATGCCCACAAATAATAAAAAAACTACGGTAGTAAATAAAAAAATGCGGTGGTATCTTTTAAACAAAAGCGGTAATTCAAACTTCCAGAACTGAAAAATGCGGCTGTACTTTTCTTTTTTATTCTGATAAATGCTTTGATAAATACCGGCGGCTATGCCATTTATCCAACGGGTAACTTTGCTGCGGGGGTAAAATGTTTTTGCATAAGAGAGGTCGTCAATCAGGGTGATAAAGCGGTCTGCTGTTTCATCGGGATTGTTTGTTTGTGAATGCTGATATCTTTGCCATTTATCTGCATTCTGCTTAATAAACCTTGCCTCTCTCATAAAATAAAATAAAATTAGGGATACAAACATGAAACTACAAATTCTATTATATTTATAACAATATTTATTGAAAACAATCTATTTTTACCGGGCAACCTACATCCATGCCGATTATACAGATTCCCACAAACTTTAATATTGATATTGAATTTGAAATTGCAGAATTTCATAAGCGGCTGCTTGCCTATTTGATTGACCTGGTGATTTTGATATTGTACATGATAGGTATGCTGTATGTTTTGGTAGGCAGCCTGGAGTTAAGGCAGGATTACATCGGGATGATTTTTCTGGTGGTGCTGGTGCCGATGTTGTTTTACAGTTTGCTTACCGAACTTTTTATGAACGGACAAAGTATTGGTAAAAAGGTTTTAAAAATAAGGGTGATGAGCCTGGATGGCGGCGAGGCAAACCTGGGCCAATATCTTACCCGATGGTTTTTGCGGTTTTACGAATGGGGTTTTATCATGTTTTCATTTTTTTATTTTAGCCTGAGTTTTGGTTTTTTATTATTATTTATTGGTGGAGTGGCCTCGGTCATTATTATTTCCATCACCCCAAAAAACCAACGCCTGGGCGATATGGCCGCAGGCACAGTGGTAGTTAACACACGCTCGGCATTAACACTGGCCGATACTGTTTTTATGCAGATAAATACTGCAGATTATAAAGTGATGTTTCCGCAGGTAATGCGGCTAAGCGACCGCGACATAAACACCATTAAAGGCGTACTAACACAGGCAGGCAAAAGAAACAATTACGATATGTGCAACCGTGTTGCTATGAAGATTAAAGAAGTGCTGCAGATAAACACCGATATGTATGTAGATCAGTTTCTGGAAAAACTTTTGGCCGATTATAATTATCTGGCAACAAAGGAATGATTAAAAAGAAAGGAAATCATTGCAGCCTTTGTTTGTTAATCCCTGCCCGAATGAATTCGTTCAGGCGGGCGTTAATTGGTTAATACGTGGGGCTCGTTATTATTCAATCTTTTTTATTGTGTTTGGGTGAGGCTGCAATAAATTTTATGTATCCATTCAGTTTAGCTAAAATCTTCTCAGCTTCGTTAATTAACTCTTCTGCCTTGGCTTGTTCAATTATTTTTCTTCTTTTACATTTTGATAACCAGGATTTGGTTTCCTGAAGCGAACCTCTGGAATAAAAGAAAAATTGCTTACTTTCTTTGTAATAATACCTTCCATAACCTTCGGCAATATTTGCTGCAATGGAATCTGCCGATCTTGCAATTTGTTTACCAATTGTATCCTTGCAGAAATGATCCCAATCAACAACTATATTCCAGATCAAATCAGAAAAGCTTTCAGCCAATTGATAAACTTCCAGTTTCTCTAAAGTATAATCCATAAAAATAAATATAGTATAATGCAATACTTAAATTTACGAAAAATGTATTTACGGATTAACAAATTAACTAATTAACCGATTAACCATTAATAAGCCCTTGCAAACAAAACCCTTTGCACACTTGCATTTCCCGATAACACACATTTTCCCGCTTCCTGTTTATTGTTCATTGGTATGCATCTGATGGTTGCTTTGGTTTGGTCTTTTATTTTCTCTTCGGTTTCTGCAGTGCCATCCCAATGGGCAGAAATAAAGCCGCCTTTTTCATCCAGCGTTTTTACAAAATCATCCCAGTTATCAACAGTAGTTATGTTTTCATTTCTAAAAGCCAGCGCTTTATTGTACATGTTCTGCTGAATTTCTTCCAGCAGTTTTGCAACCGTATCTGCAATGCCATCCATGGATACGCTGTTTTTTTCTTTGGTATCACGCCTTGCAATTTCTACTACATTGTTTTCCATATCACGCAGGCCCATGGCAAGCCTTACGGGTACACCCTGTAATTCGTATTGTGCAAATTTCCAGCCGGGGCGGCTGTTATCGTTATTATCGTACTTAACACGAATGCCCAATGCTTTTAATGATTTAATGATCTCATCTACTTTTGTATCAATCACTGCTTTGCTTTCTTCGCCTTTATAAATGGGTACAATCACCACCTGAAAAGGTGCAATTTTTGGCGGTAATATCAAACCCTGGTCATCGCTGTGCGCCATAATTAATGCACCAATTAAACGGGTAGATACTCCCCACGATGTTGCCCAAACATATTCCTGCTTATTTTCTTTGGTTAAAAACTGTACATCAAAAGCTTTGGCAAAATTTTGACCGAGGAAATGTGAAGTGCCTGCCTGCAATGCTTTACCATCCTGCATCAGCGCTTCTATGCAATAGGTATCTACCGCACCTGCAAAACGTTCGCTGGCGGTTTTTAAACCTTTAATAACCGGCACCGCCATAAACTCTTCTACAAATTCAGCATATACATCCAGCATTTTTTCGGCTTCAACAATCGCTTCTTCTTTGGTGGCATGTGCGGTATGTCCCTCCTGCCAGAGAAATTCGGCAGTGCGTAAAAACAAACGGGTACGCATTTCCCAACGCACCACATTGGCCCACTGGTTTATCAGTAAAGGAAGATCACGATACGATTGTATCCAGTCTTTATAAGTGTTCCAGATAATGGTTTCGGATGTTGGGCGAACGATGAGTTCTTCTTCGAGCTTTGCATCCGGATCAACAACAATTCCTTTTCCGTTCGGATCGTTCATCAGCCTGTAATGTGTTACAACAGCACATTCTTTGGCAAAGCCTTCCACATGGGCAGCTTCTTTACTTAAAAAACTTTTGGGTATAAATAAGGGGAAGTAGGCATTTACATGGCCGGTTTCTTTAAATCTTTTATCTAACTGGTCACGCATGTTTTCCCACAGGGCAAAACCATAAGGCTTTATAACCATACAGCCACGTACGGCGGAGTAATCGGCCAGTCCGCCTTTAATTACCAGGTCGTTGTACCATTGCGAATAATCTTCGGCTCTTGATGTTAGCTCTTTGCTCATTTAATTTGTATAAATTTTAATAATTCGTTTTTTGTTTTAGCAACGCTTTAACAACAGACGGTTTAACTTTATTGTCTGATGGTTTATATTAAGCAGTTGCATAATGTTCTTCTAAACTGCACAAAAGTAGTAACTTCAATTTTAAATGCTTTAAACAAATCGCCATGCTATCAAAAATTTTACTTTTAGCCTTATCTGTAGCGGCTTTCAGCAGTTGCAGCACTGCCTATAAAACAGGGCAAACACCAGATGATGTGTATTATTCTCCTGTAAGGGTTGTTGCAGAAAAAAAAGAGGTACAGCGTGAAAAGCAGCGCTATGAAAAAACAAATACCGATTACGAAATTACCATGGGCATACGTGACAGACGCTGGCGTGATTTTAGAGATGATTATGAATATGATAACAGCCCCTATAATTACTGTTATTGTAACTGCAAAACTACCGGCTATTACTATAATCCCTATTATTATCCCTGGGCTATTTATACTTTAACGCCGGCTTATAAAACACCTGTTAACAGTACACCACGCATGGTAAACCTGAATGCTTACAACGGTTACAATACCAAAGTGGCTGCAGGCAAAACAAACAGCACTTCTACTTTTTCAAATTCGTCGCAATATAATAACAGCAACCGCAGCAGCAGCAGGCTGGGCAATATATTAAGGCAAACAATTGAGCCTTCATCCACCACACCATCATCAAACAGTACAAGAACTTATACTCCTTCATCAAGCAGCAGCAGTTCTTCTTCATCGGGCAGCAGCAGCAGCGGATCGGGTTCTTCATCAGGCAGCAGCAGGCCAGCAAGAGGTGGGTAAAAAGAAGCCCCTCCTAAAGCCCCCTCCTATCCTCCCCCGAAGGGGGAGAGATACGCAGAAGACCGACTCGAAGAAATATTTTGTTACAATAATTAAAATTATTGCTCCATTAAAAGTATGTACATGAAAAAATATTTACTACTCCCTTTATTATTAATCAGCAGCATTATTTACGCCCAGGTGCCGGAAGATGCTATTCGTTATTCCTTTTATCCGCAAAGCGGCACAGCACGTAATATGGCCATTGGTGGAGTTATGGGCTCGTTGGGTGGCGATATTAATGCAACCTTTGTAAACCCCGCCGGGCTTGGGTTTTACAAAACAAACGAGTTTGTTATTACGCCTGTTTTTATTTTAAATAACAACAAAGCAAAGTTTAGAGATACGGATACTAAAAACACAAAAAACAATTTTGGCTTTGGCACCAGCGGTTGGGTTTTTGGGCACAGCAATAGTAACGATAGCAGAAACAGCAGTGCATTCAGCATTGCCATTACACAAACTGCCAATTTTAATAATGAAGTGCGGTATAAAGGATTAAACAGTTACAGTTCTTTCAGCGAACAGTTTGCCGAAGAATTTGCAAAGAGCGGTTATACTATCGACCAGGCGCTTAGTACAAACTCCTCTCCTTTTCCTTACACAGCGGCACCGGCATTATACACTTACCTGATTGATACAGTTACCATCAACGGCATGCAACAGGTAAAAGGTGCGCCGGAATATATACTGGATGCAGGCCAGGCATTGCAGCAGGAAATGATTAAAAAAACAAAAGGCGCCATTAGCGAACTGGCCATTGGTTTTGCACACAACAGTAAAGACAAATGGTTTGTTGGTGGCAGCATTGGCATACCATTCGTAAGCTATACCAGCAATACGGTTTTTAAAGAGTCGGATACATCAAACAATACCAGTAATTATTTTAAGCAGTTTGAATATACCGATGATTTTAAAACAACCGGTATTGGTATTAATGGAAAGATCGGAATTATTTACCGCCCCAAAGATTATATACGCCTGGGCCTGGCCATACACACACCAAGCTGGATGTTTTTAACCGATACAAATACCACTGATTTAACTACCGAAGTTGAAAACCCGGTTGATAAATTCAACATAAGCTCAAAATATTTTACCAATGGCAAAGCAGGCGAAGCAAAGTACATACAAAGCACGCCTTTTAAAGCCCTGGTAAGTGCATCGTATGTATTTAGAGAAGTGAATGATGTTACCCGCCAGAGAGGTTTTATTAGTGCCGATATTGAATATGTACAGCACCGCGGCAGCCGTTTCAGCAGCAGCAACGATAGTGTAAGCAGCCAGGAAAAACTCTATTACAAATCGCTGAACAACGTGGTTAAAAAAGATTACAAAGGCAATTTTAATTTTAGAGTGGGTGGCGAATTAAAGTTTAATGTTATTATGGCCAGGTTGGGTTTTGCATATTATGGCAACCCATATAAGGATAAAGCACTTAAGGCAAACCGCATGTTACTGAGTGGTGGCCTGGGTTACCGCAACAAAGGTTTTTTTGTTGACCTCAGTTATGTGCATACCATCAGTAAAGATGTAAACTTTCCGTACCGGTTGCAAGACAGGGCAAATACTTATGCCGAATTAAAACAACAACGTGGAAATGTAATTGCTACCGTGGGTGTAAAGTGGTAGCAACATTAATTACTTATTGAACGCTCCGGAGATTTTCGGAGCGTTTTTATTTATACAAGCCGGTATAAAATTGATTTTTGGATTTTGGTTTATACTGCGTGTGATGTAAATTGTAACAACGTTTGGTTGCTCTGCCTCTTTTTTAAATAAACTTTTAAAAATATGAACAGGATATTATTAATTTTAGCCCTTGCAACTGCATGCTGTGTGGGTTTTGCTTTTAAAACAATAATGGTTAATCAACATATACCAAAAACTACAACCATGAAAAAAGTAACCGGTATTGGTGGCGTATTTTTTAAAGCCAAAGACCCCAAAGCAATTAACGAATGGTATAAAACACATTTAGGTTTTGATACAAGCCCTTATGGCACCAGCTTTGAATGGCGGCAACTGGATGACAGCACCAAAAAAGGCCTTACACAATGGAATCCTTTTGCAGAAAATACCAAATATTTTGAGCCCTCCACAAAAGAGTTTATGATAAACTACCGGGTTGATAATTTAGAAGCACTGGTAGCGCAACTAAAAACAGAAGGCGTAACTATTGTAGATAATATTGAAGACACTGACTATGGTAAATTTGTGCATATAATTGATCTGGAAGGCAACAAGGTAGAGCTTTGGGAGCCAAAGGAGTAGCGCAGCATATCTTACCAACAATCAACATAAACTAAAATTAAAATGGGCAGCCACACCGTGCTGCCCATTCCTAATTCCTAATCCCAAATCCCTAATCCGCTATTCCTAATTCTTAATTCTTAATTCTTAATTCTTAATCCCTAATTCCCTATAACCTTTCCTTCTGCCAACCCCATTCCCTGTAAACACCGGTGTATGTATCAGGATAGTTACCCTTTAGCACCAGCAGCAAACTACTTAATACGGTTTTAATATCTTTCTTCATCCTGTTTTTGCCAGCCACTTTAATACTTACACTGCCGGCGGTAGTGCCTGCAGCATCTATGGCTGCACTGTAATTGGTTTGCATCGCTGTCCAAAAAGCAGTGCCGTATTCTTCGGCACCAAATCCATCCGCATCAATTGCAGTAATCATCAATTTAAGTGCATCTCGGCGGTTGTTGCGGTCGCGGTTAATAATAAAATTGTTGCCTTCTTTTGTTATTCCATAGCGGGTATATTGCGCCGAAGCATTCACTTTTTTAAACTTACGCTGAATGTAAATTTTAACATCACTTACAGCTACATCAATTTGCCTGTCCATTTGCTTAAGCGTAAGTGCCTGGCCGGGTAATACGCTGCCGGTACTTTTGCGGCTGGTAAGTTCAACCTCGTAACTGTTTACTTGTTTTTGAAAATCGGCAGGCGTTTTCCAAATAAGTGTAATGGCAGGGTTAACCAGCCATTTGGCTGCCACGTTTTTACTCAAATCCATAAAGTCCACATCGGCCTGTGGAATAATACGGGTGCTGTTGGGCGTGTCATCATTTTGGCCGCCGGTACCGGTTGCTGCATCGGGTTGCAGGTACTTTGTAATTTTCATGTGTGTAGTTTTTATTTGTTTAAAATTGGTTACTGTTTTAAAGTGGCATAAATACTCTGCTCTACACATAAACACGCTGCTTTAATACCTTAATGAACTCCACAGTCTATACAAACCACTGCTTTAATGCCATATTGAACTCCACAGACTATACAAGCACGCTGCTTTAATACCTTAATGAACTCCACAGACTATACAAGCACACTGCTTTAATGCCATATTGAACTCCACAGACTATACAAGCACACTGCTTCAATACTATGTTGAACTCCTCAAACCATACAAGCAGGCTGCTTCACTGCTCTGAGGAACTTTGCTAACTTTTCAAAAGCCTGAAACATGGTTATTTGGGAGGATGTTGGTATTAACCCGTAAAAACTACCCCGGGGCTTAAAAAAGGTTAATGGTAGCTTTTTTTATAGGAGATTAAATATTTGCTACAAAATATAAATTAGTATCCATATAAAAAATACCTCAAAGTGGGTATAGGCGGCATAGCGGCGGCCGCAATAGCTATCGCAATTAGTTTTACCTATATTTTTTTGTTGCTTTTTTTATCAATAAAAAAGAAACAGAAAAAAGAAGACTAAAAGAAGAAACAGCATAACCTGTTTTGTGATATTACCGGGTGCATATTTATGCAATAAAATGCATTAGATTTGAAAAAATAAACATACCCGGCACAGCATGACCCTTTACCAAAAACTACAGCAGGCCAATAGCGAAGAAGATGTAAAAGATGCCTACATAAAAGCACTGGGCTTAAAGGGCTACAGCAAAAACCTGATAGATATACAAACCAAAGAAATTTGGTTTGAGGCAAAAGATACCAGCCGCCACAGCACGTATGCCATGTTTACCCAGTTAATGCATTATGTGCAGGATGCGCTTAACAAAGGCGATTATGTACCCCCGTTTTTAGCTGTTATTGATACCGGCAAAGCCGCTATTATGAAGAGCCAGGATGTAATTCCCTTTCTGGCAAAAAAAACAATTAAATGGGGCAAAAGTGCCAGCAGTTACACACAAGATGCGCTGGATGCCATAAGCGCCCATATTGGTACCCACTTTGTAAGTTTTAAAATAGAAACCCACGAAGATGAATTTATAAACACCATTAAAGCCGCCATTAAAACCGGCGACATTATACGCACACAAATAACACCCGATAACCTTAAACAGGTTTTTGATAAATGGGTAGTAATGATTGGTAAAGAAATAAAGGGTATTAATGAAGATGATTATGCCCTGTTGTTTTTTGCCGATATTATGCACGATGGCACCGCCGCCACACACGATAATTTAACCGCAGCCCTTATGCACAAAAACGGTGCACCAGTATTTAGTTTAAAAGGTAGTATTTACGAGCTGGGCAATAAAGAAGGCTACCGCCAGTTTTGGGCCATTTACCACAAGCCACCAAAAAGCGAGTATAGAGATTATTTGCTGGAGCGAAGAGATAGTTTAATACCGCTTGATGAACGCAGCTTTAAAGGCGCTTACTACACACCACTTGCCGTGGTAGATAAAGCTTACGATAAACTAACCGAAACCCTGGGCAATAACTGGCAAAAAGATTATATAGTGTGGGATATGTGCTGCGGCGTGGGCAACCTGGAGGTTAAGCACAGCAACCCCCGCAATATTTACATGAGCACTTTAGATGCCGCCGATGTAGATGTAATGAAGGCCACCAAAACCTGCGTGGCCGCACAGCGTTTTCAATAC
>JANMBZ010000178.1:0-8888 GCA_031360765.1 Chitinophagaceae bacterium | reverse complement strand
GTTTATTTTGGGGAGGTCAAATTTTATACCATTTGTTAAAAAGATTGCAATTATATAACATAGTCTGCTATCTAATAATAATTTCAGAAAGTTGGTGCATAAAAAATGCCGGTTCGCTTGAAACGAACCGACATTTAAATTTATTTTAAGGAATTAATTAAGCAATTTCAACTTCAGCACCTGCTTCAACTAATTTTGCTTTAATTTCTTCTGCAGTTGCTTTATCAGCACCTTCTTTAACTGGTTTTGGAGCACCATCAACTAAATCTTTAGCTTCTTTCAGTCCCAATCCTGTTAATTCTTTAACGATTTTAACGATCGCTAATTTGTTTGGTCCGGCAGCTTTTAAGATAACATCAAAAGATGTTTTCTCTTCAGCAGCAGCAGCACCATCGCCACCACCTGAACTCATAACTACTGCAGCAGCAGCTGGTTCAATACCATACTCTGATTTTAAGAATTCTGCTAATTCCTGTACTTCTTTTACTGTTAAGCCTACTAAACTTTCAGCTAATACTTTTACGTCTGCCATAATGTTTGTTTTTTTTCCGGCTTCATACCCCTTTATGGGATCCGTCGGAGAGTTTTTAAAAAATTGTTACTTTATTTAATTAGCTAATTGCTTAGCTTATTTCAAATTTTTACAGGCGGTTTTAAATTAAGCCTGTGGTGTTTCATCTTCGCCTTTTGCTTCTTCAGCTGCCGGGGCTTCTGGTGCTGCTTCCGCCGCTGGAGTTTCAGCTACCGGTGCAACTTCAACTGCTGGAGCTTCTGCTACAACTTCTGCAACTGGTGCGGCAACTTCTTCAGCTACTGCTTCCTTTGCTGCATCTTTGTTTTGTAAAGCGCCCAATACACGTTGTATTGGTGCCTGCAATAAGCCAATCACTTCACCAATCAATTCATTCTTGGTTTTGATTTGCGTTAACGCTTTCAGTTGATCGTTACCAACAAATACATCTCCGTTAATGAAAGCTGCTTTCAGTAAAGGTCTTTCGTTGTTGTTCTCCTTACGGAAGCTGCTGATGATCATGGCAGGCTCTTTAGGATTTTCGCTGAACATCAGGGCTGTTACCTGGTGTAGTGAATCAAAAACGCCGCTGTATTTTTCAGCATCTAAACTTTCCAATGCTTTGCGGATAAGTGTGTTCTTAGCCACTTTCATTTCTACCTGCTTATCAAAGCAATGGTTGCGCAATTTGCCAACCTGTGCTACTGTTAAGCTTTCTGTATCGGTAATGTAGAAGTTGTTGTACTGGGCAAACTTGCCTTTCAGCACCTCAATCACATCATTTTTTTCCTGCTTTGTCATATCAATTATTTTTTTGTCATCCTGAGCGAAGTCGAAGGATTAGTTTTGAACAGATTTTGTGTCAACCATAATACCAGGGCTCATTGTGCTGGCCATGCTAACACCTCTCAGGTAAGTACCTTTAGATGAAGATGGTTTTAATTTAACTACAGCATTAATAAGTTCCTGGCTGTTTTCAGCAATTTTTTCGGGTGCAAAACTTACCCTGCCGATAGATGCGTGGATGATACCAACTTTATCTACCTTAAAAGCAATTTTACCACCTTTTAAATCATTGATGGCACCTGCCACATCATTGGTAACTGTACCTGTTTTAGGATTCGGCATCAGGTTACGAGGACCTAACACTTTACCCAGTTTACCAATCTTCGGCATTACCGATGGAGTGGCTACAATTACATCAATATCTGTCCAACCGCCTTCGATCTTGGTAATAAATTCATCTAAACCAACATAATCAGCACCGGCTGCAGTAGCTTCGGCTTCTTTATCTGGCGTACATAAAACCAATACACGCTTTGTTTTACCGGTTCCATGAGGTAATGATACCGTACCACGGATCGCCTGATCTGCTTTCTTAGGATCTACTCCTAATTTGATATGAATATCAACAGAACTATCGAATTTTGTTGTGTTTATTTCTTTAACTAAGTTTGAAGCTTCCTTTAAGGTGTATGCTTTATTAATATCAACCTTAGTATTTGCTACTTTTCTTTTTTTCGTAATCATTTTTTACAAATTTTTGGTTGATAATTAATTTTCCCAGGGTGCTGTTCCTTCAACTGTTAAACCCATACTGCGTGCTGTACCAGCGATCATCTTCATGGCGCTGTTTATTGTAAAAGCGTTCAGATCGGCCATTTTATCTTTGGCTATCTCTTCTACCTGAGCCCAGGTAACTTTTCCAACCTTAACACGGTTTGGTTCTTTACTGCCGCTTGTAAGTTTAGCTGCGTCCATTAACTGAACGGCTGCGGGTGGAGTTTTAATGATAAAGTCGAACGACTTATCAGCATAAACGGTGATTAATACAGGTAGCACTTTACCCTGCTTATCCTGGGTTCTGCCATTGAATTGCTTACAGAACTCCATGATGTTGATACCTTTAGAACCTAAGGCAGGTCCTATTGGCGGTGCCGGATTTGCCTGTCCTCCTTTACATTGGAGTTTGACATAGGCGGTGATCTCTTTTGCCATTTTTTTACTTTTTTTGGTGATAACGTCCGGGCATTTACCAGGACTCCCAATTCAATAATATTCCTTTAAGAACTATTTTGGGACGGCAAAGGTAGGGGTTTATTTTAGATTTTAGATTGCCGATTTTAGATTTTTTTAAAAATCAGGCAGTATATTGAAAGCCAAAGGTTTAGCGAATTTTACAATTATTACTTCACCCTTTTCAAATCCAAATCCTGAAAATCAAAGCTAAAATCGGTTAAAGGCGAAATTGCGGCCATCTTAAAACCTGAAGCTTTGCCATTTTCATCCAGTTCAAATTTCACGTATGCATCGGCATCCATGCTACGATCATTCCATTTGGCAACAAAGGTATTACCTTTAAAAGGAAGCATTATGCCACTGAGTTTTGGTGATTTTTTACTATCGAACCACGGCTGCCCGTTTTTAATGGAAATGGTTACATCTCCAAACCACTGATCAGAATAAGTGCCAATAAAATTGTTGAAGTCGGCTTTAGGTGCATTGCTTTTTTGTTGCGCCGCAATACCAGCCCAGATGGTGTCGGTAATCTTTTTTGCATCAGCCTCATTTTTTACCACACGGTCGTGCATTTGCTTAACCCTGTCGGTGCCTTTTACACCCAGGTAACTATCTTTAATGGTGTTGGTAATGGCTGTAAAAGCAGCGCCAGACTGCTGATTGGTGAGTACAATAATCCCCAATTTCAATTCAGGTATCAATGTTATCTGCGTAACAATACCAGCTAAGCCCCCTGTGTGCGTAACCTGCTTATACCCTTTTACATCGCTTAAAAACCAGCCAAGGCCGTAAGATGCAAAGTGTGTATTGTATGCACCGGGGCCACCAACATTAATAATGGTTTGTGGTGACCAAAAATCGTTGTGTACATCTTCACTGAATAATTTTTTGCCGTCGCCATATTTACCATTATCCATTTGCATGATGAGCCATTTGCTGAGGTCGGTTACGTTGCTAACAATACCTCCGGCTGCATTGGCATCTTCATCCCATTCAATATCTAAAGTAGTTATTTTGCCATTAACAGGTGCATGTGGCATCACAATATTGTTTCTGTTGGATAACCTGCTGATGGAGGCTTTACTAGCCGTCATACCCAGCGGCTGCATAATGCGCTTCTCAATAAAATTTTCCCAACTTATGCCGCTTACCCTTGCGATCACTTCACCTGCTACGATGTAGAGGTTGTTATCATAATCATATTTTGTGCGGAAAGCTGAAACTGGTTTCAAGTAACGCAGGTTGTGTATGATTTCTTTTTTTGTAAAATTATTAGAGTCGGGCCACATCATCAGATCGCCGGCACCAAGTCCCAAACCACTGCGATGTGTTAATAAATCTCTGATGGTAAATGCATCGGTAACATAGGGATCGTACATTTTAAATTCAGGAATATAATCGGTTACTTTATCATCCCATTTCAGTTTACCCTCATCAATCAACATGCCCAAAGCAGCACTGGTAAAAGCTTTGCTGTTACTTGCTACACCAAACAATGTATTTTCATCTACCTTTTGCATGGTACGCAACGAACGTACTCCATAGCCCTTTGCATGAATAAGTTTACCATCTTTTATAACACCCACTGATATGCCGGGCACATCAAAAGTTTTTAAAGTAAGTTCCGCAAGCGAATCTATTTGTGCAAATGTAATTACCTGTGCTATTGTGTTGAATGATGAAATTTGAAGTATCACTACAATGGCAATAAAATATTTTTTCATAAAAGATTGATTATTATGTTCAGTATTTTTTAAAATGTAAAGCAAGATAACTGTTTCATTAACTGCTAAGTTTTTTTATGGCGGCATACACAGCTTTAACTGTGTTCCTGTCGAGGTCTTTTTGTTTTTCGGATAATTGTTCATAAGGCACCATCAGCTCCTCTTCATCTTCCGATTTACGGGAACTGAACCCGTGTTCTTTTTTTGATTCTATCCAGGCTAAGTGAACTTCTGCAGCAACTGCTTCTATATCGGGTAATCCAATCATCGTCATAAAATTTAGTAACCAAATGTAATCTAAAACATCAATTTTTAAATCAGCCATTTGTGGCTTTGCAGATTTGGCACAATAAATGTTTATGAACTAAAAACAGCAAATATGAAAAAAATTATTTTACCAACGTTGGCAGGTTTATTATTCCTTTTCACAGCCTGCGATACCGTTAAAAAATTCCCAACAAACACTTCCGGCGGTTTATTTTCTTTAAACGGCAGTTGGAAACTTACTACCACAACCGATAATAATGCCCAGGTGGGAACCGTGGTATCTGTGGCACCGGCTATTGCAAGTGGTTTTGTTACAAACCTCGAAAATAACAGCTACTGTTACCGCTCGGGTGATGAGGCCTGGAAAATATTAAGTGTAAAAATAAACGGGGGATTTGTTATTAAACTTTTAACCAGCGCCTGTAATGCCAGTACCGTTTATAAAGACGGAGAGATTACAGTTTTAACCAATGATATGATAAGGATCAACAGTAAAAATAATCTTGAGCAGACTTTGGTACAGGAATGGACAAGGGTAAACAGGTAGTTTTTTAAATTTAATTATAAATGCAAAAGCCATCAATTTAACTTGATGGCTTTTGCATAAAAATAATTTTGAAAATTATAAAACCAATATACCTTTTGCCTGCATGGTAATTTCTTTCTTAGGTTCTTTAATAGCGGCAATTTCTTCTTTGGTTTTGCCGGCATCTTCGGCATAATGGCGCTGCATTTCAACCGATGTTTCTTTTAAAGTAGCAATCCCGTCAACAACAATAGTTTTACCATTCATTGATAACGGAACTAAAAATGCATGGTCTTTCATTTTAATCATCATTGCACCATCGGCAGTTTCCATTTTCAACCAGCAGCCTTCTGCTTTACACACTTCTTTTACTTTTCCGGTAACCTTTACTGATGCAGGTTCGGCACCTTTTAATTTTGCTGGCAAATCGCTTACAGGTATTGCACCATCGGCAGTGGTTTTTTTACCAAAAACCATTCCTGCATTTGCATCACCCTCGGGTGGTTGTGCCATTAAAAAAATGCCTAAGAATAAAGCCGGAACAAGTAATAATAATCTTTTCATTTTATATAATTTAAAAGTAAAAAAGCCACTTACGTGGCTTTGTAATTTAAACAATTTTTTCAACCTGCATATAGCTAAGTTCAACCGGTGTGGCCCGGCCAAATATTTTAACCTGCACTTTCAGTTTTTTCTTTTCGTCGTTTACTTCTTCAATAACACCATTAAAATCGTTGAACGGTCCATCAATAATCTTGATGGTTTCGCCAATGATAAATGGTTCACTCATCGTCATTCCGCCGGCATCGCTCATTTCATCCACCTTACCCAGCATTTTATTTACCTCGGCCCTGCGTAAAGAAATGATATTTCCCTTAGATCCTTTTCCATCGGTTAAAAAGTGCATTACGTTGCTGATGTTGCTCATAGATTGAATCATATCATCATTCAATTTTCCATCAGCCACTTCAATCATAATATACCCCGGATAAAAGTTACGCTCACGCATTACTTTTTTACCGTTAACAACTTTGTACACTTTTTCAACGGGTAAAAAAACCTGCTTTACAATGGTAGTCCAGCCGTTACGCAAAATATCTTTATCAAGGTACTCCTTAATTTTACGCTCTTTACCACTCACTACACGCAGCACATACCATTTGCTTTCCTTCTCAGCTTTCTCTACCTTTTCAACTATTGGTGTTATTGCTTCCATTGTAATTATCCTCCATTTGAATTAAATAATGAGTAAATAAATTTCATGGCATTGCTAGCTACAAAATCCATTACCCAAACCATAGCAGTAATTAAAAGTGTGGCACCAATAACAATCATTGTAGATTGTTGCAACTGATCCCAGTTTGGCCAGGTTACCTTATGTATTAATTCTTTGTAAGAATCGCTGAGGTATGCAGTAAATTTATTCATGTTAAACGTTAATTTGTTAATCCGTTAATTGGTTAACACGTTTAAACGGATTAACGTTTAAACGGATTAACCGTGTAATTAGCACGGGCACTAGGATTCGAACCCAGATCAAAGGTTTTGGAGACCCGTATGCTACCGTTGCACCATGCCCGTGTAAGAAGCCCCTCCTAACCTCCCCCGAAGGGAGGGACAAGAGCCGAAACATTTAAAGAGCTTTAAAGTTAGCAGGCTTTGGAAATACTGTTCGCCTACAAACCCTTAAAAAAAGCAAAGTACCTAAGCTTTTGGCCTAAGTACTCTGCAAAGATATTAAAAAGCTTCCACAAAATCCCTGTTATTTACAGAGATTGAAGGATTCTCTTATTTTACAATTTCAGTTACCTGGCCTGCACCAACTGTACGGCCACCTTCACGAATCGCAAATTTTAAACCTTTTTCCATGGCGATTGGCTGAATCAACACAACATTTAAGTTGGTGTTATCACCAGGCATAACCATTTCTGTTCCTGCATTCAAAGTAACTTCTCCAGTTACGTCTGTAGTACGGAAATAGAACTGAGGACGGTATTTGTTGAAGAATGGAGTATGACGTCCGCCTTCTTCTTTGCTTAATACGTAAACTTCTCCTTTAAATTCAGTGTGCGGAGTGATAGAACCTGGCTTGCAAAGAACCATACCACGACGGATTTGAGTTTTTTCAATACCACGTAATAGAAGACCTGCGTTATCACCTGCTTCACCTTCGTCTAATAATTTTTTAAACATCTCAACACCTGTACATACAGAAGATAATGGTTTTTCCATTAAACCTACGATCTCAACAGGCTCACCAACTTTGATGCGGCCTCTTTCGATACGACCTGTAGCAACGGTTCCACGACCAGTGATAGAGAATACATCCTCAACACTCATCAGGAATGGCAAATCAACTAAACGTGGAGGTAAAGGAATATAGCTATCAACTGCATCCATCAATTCGTTGATTTTTGCAACCCATTTTTCTTCACCAGCTAAAGCACCGGTAGCAGAACCCTGGATGATAGGTGTATTATCACCATCGAAACCGTAAGAAGTTAACAACTCACGAATTTCCATTTCAACTAATTCCAATAATTCAGGATCGTCAACCAAATCAACTTTGTTCATAAAAACAACTACCTGTGGTACACCTACCTGGCGTGCCAACAAGATGTGCTCTTTGGTTTGAGGCATAGGACCATCTGTAGCCGCAACTACAAGGATAGCACCATCCATCTGGGCAGCACCGGTAATCATGTTCTTCACATAATCGGCGTGACCAGGACAATCAACGTGAGCATAGTGACGAGAGTCAGTAGCATACTCAACGTGAGCAGTATTAATTGTGATACCCCTTTCTTTTTCTTCAGGTGCACCATCAATATCGTCATAATTCTTTTTCTCCGCTAAACCTCTTTTTGACAAAACATCGGTTATAGCGGCTGTAAGTGTTGTTTTACCATGATCTACGTGACCGATGGTACCAACGTTTAAGTGGGGCTTATCCCTCTTGAATGATTCTTTTGCCATTGTTTATTTTTTAATATTTGTTTTGAAATGTTTGGTTATTTGTTTAGCGTCTTTTAACCAGAGACTTGTAATATTTTTTGGGACCAGGCTTTATTTCTTTTTCAACTTCGGTGGTCTGGCCTTAGGCGAGACACTCTTGTACTTAATATCTTTACTGAACATTACTAAATTTTTTATTGATGACCATTTCTCTTTTTCTGCTGATTATTTAAAGATAAAATACTTTCTATTTATTTGGAGTAAACTATTTTTGCAAAATGTTACACACGGCGGATAACCCCCCGGAATTTATCCCGATTGTTTCGGGAGGGGATGGGGGCCACATTACCATTTTAGCTATCGAATCCAGTTGCGATGATACATCGGCATCGGTGTGTGTTGATGGAAAAATTTTGTCCAATCATATTGCTAACCAATCGGTGCATGAAAAATATGGCGGCGTTGTACCCGAGCTGGCCAGCAGGGCACATCTGCAAAATATTGTGCCCGTTGTAGATGCTGCACTGGCAACAGCCAACTGTCAACTGTCAACTATAGATGCCATTGCATTTACACAGGCTCCCGGTTTAATTGGTTCTTTACTGGTAGGGGCACAGTTTGCAAAATCATTAGCACTGGCATTAGATAAACCATTAATTGCAGTGCATCACATGCAGTCACATTTACTGGCCAATTTAATTGTAGAAAAAAAACCCGCCTTCCCTTTTTTTTGTTTAACCGTTAGCGGCGGTCATACACAATTTGTATTGTGTGAATCTCCCTCTACACTAAAAGTAATTGGCGAAACTATTGATGATGCAGCAGGCGAAGCCTTTGATAAAACCGCAAAACTTTTAGGCCTTCCCTACCCCGGCGGACCGTTAAT
>JANMBZ010000016.1:0-7946 GCA_031360765.1 Chitinophagaceae bacterium | reverse complement strand
AAATCTTAATTAAAAAATAAAAACTTACCTGAAATGAAACATTTACTTATTGTTGTAGCCAGCTTATTTGCTACAGCCTCGTTTGCACAAAGCAAAAAATTTACTTTTAAACTGGGCACCGAATATGAGTTGCCACGCAAAGCAGAAGACCTTTCGTTTTTTGGAAACGATAAAGACGGTATTGTAAACATGGGCCTTAAAAAAGACGAGCTAACCATTTTAAGGTTTGATCCTAAAACCCTCGCCCAATCTACAGAAAAAGTTATCGAACTGCCCGAAATGACAAAAAACTTCAACAGTGAAGGTGTTGTTGATTTTTACGGCAATTATTATTGGATGCATAGCGATTGGGATAAAAAAGATGAAACGGAATTTCTGTACTACGATAAAATTGATGTGGTAAACGGAAAAATTACCGAATCAAATAAAAAATTATTTCAGGCCGAAAGAATTGCCGGCAGCAGTGCGGTAATGACTGGTTTTTACCGGTATAAAATGGGGGGCAAGTACGATTTTAATTTTGATGCAGACCATACAAAATTGCTGGTAAGTTACAGGCTTGCACCTGAAGAAAAGAATGACAAAAAGAATTACGATAAAATCGGTTTCTATGTATATGATGAGAAAATGAACAAGTTGTGGAATAATGAATTTACCATGCCTTATACAGAAGCCATCATGGATAATATTGATTTTTCAGTTGACTCCAAAGGCAATGCCTACATGCTTGCCAAAGTGTACGATTCGGAAAAAAGAAAAGAAGTGGATAAAGAAACCGGTGCAGCCGGTTACCATTACGAGGTTTTAAAATTTACAAAAGAAAATAAAAAAATCATCAATACAACTATTGCTATTGGCGATTATTTTATTAAAGCAGCATCACTTATTGAAAATACAGAACACGATATGGTAATTGCCTGCACCTACAGTAAAAAAGCAAAAAGCAACGGAACAGATGGCGTTTTTCTGGCCCTGATGGACCAGGCCGGTAAAATTAATAAATATAAGAACGGCTACTACGAATTCCCTTTGGCTGAACTTGAAAAATTTGAATCGGCACGCAGTAAAAGAAAAATGGAAAGGAAGAAAGATTACGAAGCACCCAATTTAAGTGTACGGAATGTTGTTGTAGAAGCCGATGGCAGTTTATTTATTGCACTGGAAGAATATTATATTGAAGTAACCACCACATATGATTCCCGGGGAGGTTCCCGTACCACCACCCGTTATTATTACGAGGATATACTGGGTGCAAAAATCAGCAAGACTGGCAACTTTGACTGGTTAAGAAAAGTACCCAAAAAGCAAGTAGGTGCCAATGGAAGGGGAACTATGAGTTATAAGCTGGTAAGCGATGCAACGGGTTATTATTTCCTGTTTTTAGATAACAAAAAAAATATGGAGCTTGAAGAAGATGAAGCACCTAAAAACCATGTAGATGGCGCCGGTGGGCAGTTGGTTGTTGCCAAGATCGACAATGCGGGCATTATATCCAAAGAAATAGTTTTTGATACCAGGGAAGAAGAAGTAAAACTTTATCCTGCAGAATTTAAAAGAATAAACGGCAACCAGTTTATTGGCAGGGCCAAAATGAAACGGGGCGATTTTCAACCATTGCTGATTACGGTAAATTAATTTTGTAGAAAAGGAAATTTCTAAAAAAAATTACTCTATTTCCAGATTAAATTTTAAACCCATTCTTTATTGCCTGGCGGTAGTTCTTTAGTACATTGCACTTTAACAAAAAAACAAACTCATATTTAAACCAATACTCAATGAAATATTTACTAATAGCTTTAATAAGCCTGTCAACTACTGTATGTTTTGCACAAAAAAACAAATTCACTTTTAAGCTGGGCACCGAGTATGAGTTGCCACGCAAATCCGAAGACCTTTCTTTTTTTGGTAACCAAAAAGATGGCATCGTAAACCTTTCACTAAAAAAGGAGGAGTTAACAATTGTAAAATTTGATGGCAAAAGCCTGGATCAATCGTCTGAAAAAGTGATTGAACTGCCCGATGCAACCAAAAATTTCAACAGTGAAATTGTAACCAATTTTAACAGCAACGATTATTACTGGCTACACAGCGACTGGGATAAAGAATCGCAGGCAGAATTTCTTTACTTCGATAAGCTTGATATAGGCGCAGCAAAACTCACCAACCAGAACACAAAAATGTTTGAAACAACCAGGCTAACCGGAGACCTGACTTCTACCGGATTTTACCAGTTTAAGGTTGATAATAAGTACCAGTTTAATTATGATGCCGACCATAAAAAAATGCTGGTAAGCTACCGTTTATGGCCTGAGGAAAAAAATGACAAGAAAAATTATGACAAGATTGGTTTGCAGGTTTTTGATGAAAGCATGAAGAAGCTTTGGGGCGGAGAATTTACCATGCCTTACACAGAGCAGATAATGGATAACTCAGATTTTTCTGTTGATGGAAATGGCAATGCCTATATGCTGGCCAAAGTATACGATTCAGAAAAAAGAAGAGAAAAGGATAAGGAGACAGGCATGCCTGCTTATCATTACGAAGTGTTGAAATTTGTTAAAGGCAGCAATAAAATAATTTCGGCAACCTTATCGCTGGATGATTTTTTTATTCACGAAACATCGTTGATAGAAAATCTTCAGCACGAAATGATCATTGCATGTACTTACAGTAAAAAATCTAATAAAAGATCGCAAAGCGATGGAACGGATGGTGTGTTTCTGGCAACGCTTGATCAAAATAATAAAGTGGTAAAATTTAAAAAAGGTTATTATGAATTTCCACTGGCCGACCTGCAGAAATTTGAATCGGCAAGAACTAAAAGAAAAATGGAAAAAAAGGATGACTATGAAGCACCAAATTTAAAGGTTAGAAATATTATTATTGAGAGCGATGGAAGTGTAATGATGGTACTGGAAGAGTATTACCTGGTTGTAAACAGAACTTACGACAGCAGGGGCCAAGTAAGAACCTCCACTACTTTTCATTATGAAGATATTATTGCCGGCAAAATAAATGTTTCCGGCGAATTTGAGTGGTTGCGCAAAATACCAAAAAAACAAAAAGGTAGTACCTATAGTTCTTCTTATGCAATAAATTATAATTTACCGGGCACCATGGGCTTTAAATTAATTAGTGATGCTACAGGCTATTATTTTTTATACCTCGATAATAAAAAGAACATGGATATACAGGAAGATGAAGTTCCAAAATATCACGTAGATGGTGCCGGAGGGCAGGTGGTAGTATCAAAATTAGATAACGCCGGCGTTATAACTAACAAAGAATTATTGTTTGATATCAGGGAAGAAGACGTTATGGTTTTTCCGGCTAAATTTACACGCATTAACGGCAACCAGTTTATTGGCAGGGCAAAGGTTAAGAGAAATCGTTATCAACCATTATTGATTACGGTTAATTAATTTTAACTTCATAAATATTAAAAGAAAAAGATTCCGGAAATGGAATCTTTTTCTTTTTTTAGTATTAAAGGAAAGACGTTGATCAGAATGAATTAAACTATTTCCAACACTTCCACCTTCGGGTAAAACCACATCACATCCACATCCTTCATGATCGCTTCGCAGGGTACAATAGCATCTTCCGATTCTGTATCTAACATGAGGGCACCTTCTTTTTTACCTAAGTTAATAGTGTAAGGGTTTACTTTTATATCCGGCGATGCACCATTCACTTCTGCATTTACAAGCCTGAAAATGGCCACAGCAAGCTGTTCCAGCATGTTCATGTTTTTAGCTATCTGCTCAAGCAATTCTGCTGGTTCGTGCTGCACTTCAATATCTTCCTGGAATTTGCGCAACACTTTTAAATCAAAAGGATCAATATAGCGGTTGCTGAATATTTTATTTTCAAACGGTAGCCATTCTAAAAATAAGTCCTGCATTATTTTATGCAAGTCGCCAAACTTACGGCCCAATCCATTTTTTGCCGCAAACAAATCTTTTAGTATCCGGATGTTGGTGAGCGCTTTATTGGCAAACAAATGCGCCGGTATGGCCCAGTATGTTGCCCAATCCCAGAAAATTTTAATCACCATTATCTGGGTATTGCCCATTAGCAAATATTTATCCTGGTAAACCGGTATCCATGCATCCACCAATGAAAGATGGCATTGCTCATAAACATTTGTACGGGTTTCAATATCCTCTCCGGCCAGGTCACGTAAAATCAAATCGCTCAGCCAGCTATTATTCATGGCTATAAAATCAGTACCGGGCGAATACAAGGGATCTAAAAATGGTCCGGATTCTCCGGCTGTTCCCCATCTGTCGGTTGAGTAAACCCTGCCGGAATGATGGGCATAATGTTTCAGAATTTTAAAATCGAGCAAGCCTTCACCTTCGCCCAAAGGCACCAGCATTTTGTAAGCCAGCGGTTCATTCACCTTCATCCACTCAACTGCTTTTGGGTATGTGTTGAAGGTATCGAAAGGATGCACAGCCGGATCGGCTACAATACCAATGCTTGTATTTTTTGAACCCAACGGAATTATCCATAACCAGTAGCCGGTGTCCATAAAATGCACCGTGCTTAAATACCGCAGACCAGGTTCCAAAAAACCCTGCCAGTTTTTATCATCCGTCCAGGTATCAATATCAATTACGCCTTTTAACCTCCACCAGACAGCATTGCTATGATGCTCCATTGGTTTTTGAAACTGAAACTTACGTTTTAAAATACTGGCCCTGCCAGATGCATCGGCAACCCAGCGGCAATTAACTTTTACTTCTTCTCCATCTTTTATATAACTAACTGTATGTACATTTTGGCCATCAATATCAACACCCGAAACCTTTGCACCCAGTTTTAAATCGGTTCCTTTTTCCCTGGTAAGCCGCATTAGATAATTTTCAAGTGTGCCTCTGTCAAGCTGGTGGCTTGGTACCGGTAAACGCAGGCGTGGGCCCAGTTCTACCCGGCTGGTAATATCTTCCTTTGTATCATTTTTAAAGAAAAAACGCAGGCCATGTTTGGGAAGTTCAAACTCTTCCAGGTAACCTTTCAGGTCTAACACTTCTCTTAAATAATGAGTGCCGAGTTCAACGGTTGATTCGCCTACTTTGTGTGCAGCAGTAGATGCTTCAGTTTCTCTTCTTTCCAAAACCAAAATAGAAATATCGGGTTTCGCATTTTTAAGTTGGAGAGATAAAGTAAGTCCGGCAAGCCCTCCACCAAGTACCACTACATCATACTGATCATTCATAAGCTTTGTTTTAAGGAATACTAAATGTAAACTAAAAAAATTGTATTAAAAACAAGTTACTTATTAAAAGGTATGTGTTGAATTAATTCAGATAAAGAGCAATTTCTCCTTCAACAAATTAAATTCTCCTGTCAATAAACCTGATGATCTTTCTTCCTGCTTCCGGCATCTGCATCCTTTTTATTTCTTCGTCGGTTATATATTTTATTTGCGGACTAACCCTTAACCTGGCCTGCAGGTTTGCCCTTATTTTGCGGTTGGTTTCTTCATCATATTTATCAGGTACAATATAAATAAGTACTTCATCGGTTCCCATTTCGTTGGATGATACTTCGGCCACATAATCAATTACGTTTTCCATTTCGTGCAAAATATCAAAAAGAGCAGGCGGGTATAAAGTAGTGCCTTTGTATTTAAGCATTTGTTTTTTGCGGCCCATCACCGGTGACAAGCGTAAACTGTTTCTTCCGCAGGCACAGGGCGTATCATCAAACACACATATATCGCCTGTTTTGTAACGCAGCAGGGGCATGCCTTCCACGCCAAGTGTTGTAATGGTTACTTCGCCAGGCTCGCCGGGTGCAACGGCTTTGTTCATTTCATCCAATAATTCAACGATCAACAGATCGGGTTGCAAATGCCCGCCTTTACATTCCGTACATTCTGTAAATGCGGTCTGCATTTCGGTACTGGCATAGGTAGAAAATAATTTTATATCCCAGGCATCGCTTATTTTTTTGCCAAGCGGATTTAATGTAAAATCCGCATTGCGGATATTTTCACCAACACAAATAGCTTTTTTAACGGTGGTACTGTTTATATCAATTTGATGTTCCTGTGCATAACTGATTAATTTTACAATGAATGATGGTACAGCAATAATTGCTGTGGGCTTCAACCTTAAAATAGTTTCCCATTGCAGCGATGGTACACCGGGCCCAAGCCTGATAATACCTGCACCCAGCTTTTGTATGCCGCTATAATAAGCCATGCCCGCCATAAACTGGCGATCCAATGTTAGCATGATCTGGTAAATATCATTTACCGAACCTTCGGTACTTACAAAAGAGGCATACTCATTACAAGCCAAACGTACCAGGTCATTTTCTGTTAGCATGATGGTTACCGGGTTGCCCAATGTGCCGGAGGTAGAACTGTATTCAATAATTTTATTGCGGGGTACACATAAAAAATCATGGTTGCGTTGCTGCAGATCTTCTTTTATGGTAACGGGTATCACACGCAGGTCTTCCATAGTTTTTATACCCGATGGATTAAACCTCGCCTTTGAAAAAAATTCTTTATAAAAAGGAGAATGCGCATTCAGATAGGCAATGGTTTCCTGCAGTTTTTTTTCCTGCAAGGCAACAATTTCTTCCTTACTTAAAAAAGCCGATTCGGGTGAGTAGTTCATTTAAAGCAATTTTTATAAAATTGAATTTAGCCACAAAGATTCACTAAGACAAAAAAGAAAGTTGTTTATTCCCTTCGGGAGTATAGAAGTTGCCACAGAGGCGCAGAAGCACAGAAACTCCATTTGTATTTCATCCGTGTAAATCTGTGCAATCCGTAGCAAAAAACATTTGCGTAGCAAATAAATAAATCGAGTTTCTGTGTTTCAGTGCTTCTGTGGCAAATCAGATTTTGCCGAAGGCAAAATTCCTTCACTGTTTGGCTAATATTCAATGATAACCATTGCACAAGTCATGGTTTTAAGATGAGAGAGCGAAACGAAAATTTTTCCAAGCTTCAAATCCGAAACAGTTTTGGCTGTTATACCGTGAAAGCGCATTTCAGGCTTTCCCGCTGCATCATTATAAATTTCAATTTCATTAAAAGCTGTGCCGCTGCGCCAACCGGTGCCAAGCGCTTTTAAAAAAGCTTCCTTGGCTGCAAAGCGTGCAGCGTAATGTTCGTATTTAAAAGTTCTTGCTTCGCAGTAAATAATTTCATTGGCAGAAAAAACCAGCTCTTTAAATCCAGCTTTCTTCTCCATCTTTTCAGCCACCCGTGCCACTTCTATCAGATCGGTACCAATTCCAAATATCATGGTGCAAGTTTTTTGTTGATCTTTTTTATCTGCTCATTAATATGATCTTCTTCTTTTTTAGTAGCAATTACTTTGGTTAAAGCCAGCTTATAATTCTGCAAGGCTGCAGCATATTCTTTTTGTTTATAAAGATAATCACCTGCCAAAACATAGGCATTATAAAACTCAGGATTGCTGTTAACAAGATCTGCAGTATTTACTTTGCCGCCATCCAGTATCTGTTGCTTAATGTTCCTGAAAGCTACAAAGTTCTTGTACGCCGGCGTTAATAGGAATGAATCGGGGCCAATAGTTAAACCGCTATCAGCAATTTCTTTATTCTCCTTCATGCCATGCAAAGCAAAAACTTTGTTTAAATCGTATGCCACGTACTGGCCCAGTTGCCAGGGCGATGTAGAAACCCAAACGATGAGTTTCTTTGGTTCAAAAACAATAGAGTGGTGAGCAATTAACTGATTGATGGCTTTTTCATTACCCATGCCAATGTTGGCGCCGTTCAATCCTTTTTGATCACGTAGAATATTTACGGTGTTTTGCACGGTGTTTTTTCCCTGCCCGTTCGGCAGGCGGGCATTGGCATTCAAAAGTTCCATCAATCTTTTATACCGGTAGGTTGATGCACTTTCACTCTCCTGCTCAACATTCATTTTTGATTTGCCCAATCCATTGCTT
>JANMBZ010000149.1:0-2979 GCA_031360765.1 Chitinophagaceae bacterium | reverse complement strand
GGCGCTCAACCATTCCGTGTAATCCTTGGCGATTTTGTTACTACTGAAGATGGTACCGGTATTGTGCATACATCACCTGCTTTTGGTGCAGATGATTTTAAAGTAGGTCAAAAAAACAACCTGGGCATTTTAACCTTGGTTGATAAGCAGGGTAAGTTTGTTGATGGGGTTGGCGAGTTCAGCGGCCGTTATGTAAAAGATTATAAAGATGAACCAGGTTATGTAGATGTGAATATTGACATAGCCGTAAAATTAAAATTAGAGAACAGGGCTTTTAAGGTTGAAAAATACGAACACAATTATCCGCATTGCTGGAGAACTGATAAGCCGATTATCTATTATCCTTTAGATGCCTGGTTTATAAAAACTACGGCTGTAAAGGAAAGAATGGTGGAACTGAATAAAACCATCAATTGGAAACCTGCAAGCACCGGAACCGGCCGCTTTGGTAACTGGTTAGAGAATGTAGTTGACTGGAATTTGAGCCGCAGCCGCTTTTGGGGCACACCATTACCCATCTGGAAAACAGAAGAAGATGCTGATGGTAACAGGGAGGAATTATGCATCGGTTCTATTGCAGAACTAAACAACGAAATAAAAAAAGCTGCCGAAGTTTTGGGTGGCGAAACAAACAAGCATTACCTGCACGAAGGAATTCTGGATCTGCATAAACCTTATGTAGATGAAATTACTTTGGTAAGCCCAAGTGGCAAACCGATGAAACGTGTGGCTGACTTAATTGATGTTTGGTTTGACAGCGGCGCCATGCCTTATGCCCAATGGCATTTTCCTTTTGAGAATGTAGAAACATTTGCCAAAAGTTATCCTGCAGACTTTATTGCAGAAGGTGTTGACCAGACAAGAGGCTGGTTTTACACATTGCATGCACTTGGTTCCTTGTTAAAAGAAAGTGTGGAAGAAAAATTAAAAGAACACGGACTTTATCCCCCTGCATCCGGCGAGTTAAAAGGCCTGGCCTATAAAACTGTGGTGAGTAATGGCCTGGTGCTTGATAAAGCCGGCAACAAAATGAGCAAACGCCTGGGCAATGTAGTTGACCCGTTTGTAACCATTGATAGCTTTGGTGCCGATGCTACCCGTTGGTACCTTATCACCAATGCATCGCCATGGGATAGTTTAAAGTTTGATGTGGAAGGTATTAAAGAAGTGCAACGCAAATTCTTCGGCACCTTATACAATACTTACCAGTTTTTTGCCCTGTATGCTAATGTAGATGGATTTGCTTTTAAAGAAGCTTATATTCCTGTTAAAGAAAGGCCGGAAATTGATCAGTGGATCTTATCTTCTCTAAACTCATTAATAAAAAATGTTCAGGAAAATTTTGATGCTTACGAGCCAACACAAGCTGGCCGTGCTATTGAGGAGTTTGTTGACAGCCATTTAAGCAACTGGTATGTAAGGCTTTGCCGCCGCCGGTTTTGGAAAGGCGAGTATGAGCATGATAAAATCTGTGCGTATCAAACCCTGTACGAGTGTTTAGAAACCTTGTGCAAACTGATGGCACCTGTTGCTCCGTTCTTTGCAGATTGGTTGTTTAATAATTTAAACAGCGTTTCAAACCGCTTTACTAATGAATCCGTACATCATACAGATTTTCCTAAGGCTGATGAAGCGGTAATTGATATTGACCTGGAGAAAAGAATGCAGCTTGCACAGGATATTTCTTCCCTCATATTATCACTACGTAAAAAAGTTAACCTTAAAGTAAGGCAGCCTTTGCAAAAAGTTTTCATCCCGGCAATGGATGCAACCATGGAAGCCAGGATAAAAAAGGTAGAAGATATTATTAAGGCCGAAACAAATATTAAAGAAGTGGATGTTTTGGGGGCAGAGAATGATTTTATCAAGAAAAAAGCCAAGGCCAATTTTAAAACCCTGGGTAAAAAGCTGGGGCCTAAAATGAAATGGGCGGCAGAACAGATTGCAGCATTTGATAATGCAACTATTGATAAAGTGCTGGAAGGTGAATTTCTTCTTAACGCCGATTATAAAATTTTGGGAGAAGAGCCGGTGATGATTACCCCAGACGACCTGGAGATTGCCACAGACGAGATACCGGGTTATGAAGTTGCCGTAAAAGGGCTGTTAACAGTAGCATTAGATATAGTAATTACAGATAATTTGAAAAAAGAAGGTGACGCCAGGGAGTTTGTAAACCGTATTCAAAACATCAGAAAAGACAGCGGATTTAACCTGGCAGACCGGATAGAAGTTACGGTAAGCGAAAATGCTGCCCTGCAACCATCTATAATTCAATATAAAGAGTATATTTGCGCCGAAATTCTAGCTGATTCGCTTGCTTTTACACCCGCCATTAACAACGGAATTGAGATTGAAGTGAATGATGCTATATTACAAGTGAACGTACTTAAAAAAGGATAATAGTATGGCTACAAAAAAGAAAGTTGCTAAACCAGCAGCAAAAAAAGTTGTTAAACCGGTTAAAAAAGTTGCGCCGGTTAAAAAGTCTGCGCCTAAAAAAGCCCCGATAGCTATCGGGGTAAAAAAAGCAGTGGCAAAAAAACCTGTTGCAAAGAAACCGGCTCCAAAGCCAGTAGCCAAAAAAACAGTAAAGTCAGTAAAGACAGTAAAAAAAGTAGAAAAAGTTATAAAAAAGGCCTTAAAAAAGCCAATTGTGGTTAAAAAAGCAGCAAAACCTGTTGCTAAACCTCCCGCAAAAAAAACCGTAATCAAACCCATGACAAAGAAGATTGAAGTAAAAAAGCCGGCTGCAAAACCGGTTGCAGTAAAAAAAGCCCCTGAAAAAGTTATAGCAGCTCCGGTAAAGGCAAAATCGCCAGAAAAAGCAAAAGACATTAAAATTACACCAGCTAAGCCTGTTGTTTTACCAAAAATAAACACCAAAACGGCCCGTAAATACCAGCCAGATTTTACCAAGTCGGTATTGGATCAGCCTAAACACGATTTGGGAGCACCCATTAACCGTTATAGCGATGC
>JANMBZ010000075.1:0-25150 GCA_031360765.1 Chitinophagaceae bacterium | reverse complement strand
ACAACTTGCAAAAGATATTGGTATACAGTTTAACTTCTCTACACCCGTAAGAGAGATATTAATTGCTGATAAAAAAATAACCGGAATAAGAACAGATAATGGAACTGAAGCTTTCGATATTGTTATCAGCAATATGGATGTGTACAACAGCTATAAAAAATTAATGCCTGGTGTAAAACGTCCGGCGAAAACTTTAGATCAGCCAAAATCAAGTTCAGGTATTATTTTTTACTGGGGTATTAAAAAAGAATTTAAAGAACTGGGCCTGCATAATATCCTGTTCAGCGAAAATTATGAAGAAGAATTTGATACCATCTTCAGGAAAAAATCCATTTATCATGATCCTACTATTTACCTAAATATTACCAGCAAACATACACCAACGGATGCACCGCCCGGATGCGAAAACTGGTTCAGCTTTATTAACGTACCCAATAACCAGGGACAGGATTGGGATATGTTTATTACCGAAGCCCGTGAAAACATGATACTGAAAATAAACAGGATGCTGAAAACAGATATCAGGCCGTTGATTGAAAGTGAAATGGTTTTTGATCCAAGGGTTATTGAAAGCCGCACATCCAGTGCCTTTGGCGCTATTTACGGCAACAGCAGCAACAATAAATTTGCAGCTTTTTTGCGCCACGCAAATTTCTCAAAAGATATTAAAAACCTATACTTCTGCGGAGGCAGTGTGCATCCCGGGCCAAGCATTCCTTTGTGTTTGCTTTCGGCAAAAATCACGACAGATTTAATAAGCTGATATTGGCTTTGGGCGGGTTATTTAGCTTAAATTTGCCCACTTTTATTATAAAAAAATCTGACTGTTTATGTATTCATTAAATGCCGTTAACCGGTGTTTGATGAAAATTTTAGTTTTAAAAAGATGGATAACCCGGTTATTATAAAAATAGAAAATTTAACGAAAACCTTTAAGCATGCCACCGAGCCCGCTGTTAATGGTATTTCTTTTTCCATAAACCGGAACGAAATTTTTGGTTTACTTGGGCCAAATGGTGCCGGCAAAACAACTACCATTTCTATCCTCTGCGGGCTTTTTCCGCCTACTTCCGGTAAAATTTTTATTGATGGAAAAAATATTGATACAGAACTGTCGGCCATCAAAAATATTGTTGGCGTAGTGCCTCAGGATATCGCACTTTATCCAACACTAACGGCCCGGGAAAACCTGGCATTTTACGGCAGCATGTATGGCCTGCATGGAAAAGATTTAAAAGAACGGATTGATAACTGGCTGCAAAAACTAGGTTTGATGGATGCAGCTAAAAGAAAAATATCTACCTATTCTGGCGGTATGAAGCGAAGGGTAAATTTAATTGCCGGTGTTTTGCACAGCCCTAAAATTTTATTTTTAGATGAGCCTACTGTTGGTGTGGATGTACAAAGCCGCAACGTAATTATTGAACACCTGAAAGCAGTGAACGCTGCAGGTACAACCATCATCTACACTTCTCACCACATGGAGGAAGCGGAAAATTTTTGCACCCGTGTTTCCATAATTGATAATGGAAAAATTTTAACCGATGGTACACCGTCTGAACTGATCAGTAAAAATGCCGGATCAACCAACCTGGAAAATGTTTTTTTAAATTTAACCAACCGAAAACTGAGAGACTGATGCTGAATAAATTACTGGCTGCGGTTAAAAAAGAAATGCTGCTACTTTTGAGAGATGAAGTAGGGCTTTCAGTTTTATTCATTATGCCGGTAGCACTTATTTTAGTGATGACGCTGATACAGGATTCTGCTTTTAAATCCATCAACGAAAAAGGGATTCCCATTATTTTTATAAACAACGATCATGATTCTTTGGGCAATATTATTGAACAGGGTTTGCGCAGTAATGAGTTGTGTTATGTAAGCGATAGTATTGATGGAAAGCCCGCCAGCAGTGAAACAGCCATTAAAGCAGTAAGCGAGGGGAAATTTTTATTGGGTATTGTAATTCCCAAAGGAGCAACAGCCGCCATACGCAAAAATGTATCTGTAATGGTGAATGAAACAATGAATGGGGCAGACACTTCTCACAACCAACAGGACTCTGTTGAAATATCAATTTTGATTGACCCCGTTGCAAAAAAATCTTTTTTAGCTACCGTTACCAGCAACCTGCGTGAGTTTATTTCTGAAGTAAAAACAAAGATCATGTTCGAAACTTTTTCTGAACAGATTGCCGATGTTATCCCTGATAAAAAGCAGGCTCCACAAACTGCTTATCAAAAATCGCAGATCATACATTACACCGAAATTTATGCATCTACGGCTACCGATAAAGTTGTACCAAATGCCGTGCAGCACAATGTGCCAGCCTGGACAATCTTTGCCATGTTCTTTATTGCCATCCCATTATCCGGTAGTATTTTAAAAGAGAAAACAGAAGGCAGTGTTTTTAGATTACACAGTATGCCAACACCTTTTTTATTACTCGTTAATGGTAAAATAATTGTTTATGTGCTGGTTTGTCTTATTCAATTTTTATTAATGCTGGCAGTTGGTAAATATTTTTTACCACAATTAGGTTTACCTGCCTTGGTTTTAGGCAACAGTATTATGGGCATTTTTATTTTAACGCTGGCCACCGCGTTTGCAGCAACCGGCTTTGGCGTTGCTGTTGGCACTCTGGCCACAACCGAGCACCAGGCCGCTATCATGGGTTCGCTTTCAATCCTGCTGCTATCTGCCTTGGGCGGTATTTGGGTGCCCAGTTATGTAATGCCGGAAGTGATGCGTAATATCAGTGCCTGGTCGCCGTTAAACTGGTCGCTGGAAGGTTTTTATAAATTATTTTTAAGAGGCGGCGGCGTAGCTTCCATATTAACAGATGCTTTAAAATTAATGGCATTCTTTTTTGCCACCATGACCGTATCTTACATTGCTAACCGGAAAAAAAGAACTGTATAAAAGCATGGATTCAATTACTATCATAGCCGAAATAAAAAAGTACATCCAAAATAATATACTGGCAGAGAATATACAGCTTGATGCAACCACCGATCTTAAACAGGCCGGCATCGATTCTTTTTCTACAGTAGAAATTATTCTTTTTATTGAACGCAAATTTGGTGTTGCTATACCGGATGAAAAACTGGTACCGGAAAATTTTAGAACCCTGCAATCCCTGGCTGCAACCGTGCTGGAGCTGGTGCCGGAAGCACTATAAAGAAAACCGCCATGATATCTTTTGATAAAAATGTACTTCCACAAAAAGTGATTTTAAGCGGTGCTGATTGTTTTCACCTCGTACTGGATAAACATGCAAAAAAACACGGTGCCGGCGGCAATGTAATGCGCAAGGTTTTTTATTTCAACAGCAGTTTATCTTTCCTAAAAATAGAAGCCATCCTAAAAAAATCGCCGGTAATTTACTGGCTCTGTAATATTAAACTGATGCAGCCACCGTTTTTCAGGCTGCCCTACTGGAAATACAGCGACAGAGGCAATGAAATCATCATCAGGCAACACCAATCGGTAAAAGAAAATAAAATTCCTGAAGTTATTTTAACAAGAGATATCACGGTAGAATCTGATCGTTTTATTGAGGCTGATATTGTTTATTATCCTTCGGGCAGCAGTGCTTTTATTTTATCCTGGAATCATATTTTGTTAGATGCAAAAGGCACCACGCTTTTATTCGAACATCTGAATAGCCTTTCAGAAAACAAGTTGCAGAACTTTGATATTTTTTTTCCACCCAAAGAAAAAAAGACAAATATTTTTACTTACATAGACAATATGTACAAGGTTAAAAAATTTGTGCAAACATGTGCCAGGCCGCCGGTAAGCTCGGTTGGTTTGGCAAAAACAAAACATGGTGATGAAGCAACCCTAACCAGAACAATTGCATTTAATGCAGATGAAACTGCAAGAATAGCCGCCAATGCACTTAAGACCGGCTCCCGCTTTGGGCCAACTTTATATTTTATTGCCTGCTGCTCACAGGTTATTCACCTGTTTAACAAACAAAAAAATAAAGCAGGTGATTTGTGGCTACCTATTCCTTACGATGGAAGATTGAGAGGTGCGGCGGGACCATTAATTTCAAACTGTGTATCTTTTTTATTTTATAGAATTCCGGAAAATGTTTTGGCAGATGTACCGCAAACTGTAAAATGTTTAAGTACACAAATGAAATCACAGATCGGCGATGGCATTCCGCAACGATATACTATGTTCCTCAACATGATGCGCCACATTCCACTGTGGCTGTATTATTTTTTGGTAAACCGCACCGGAAAAGGGGTGTTTGCAAGTTTTTTATATACATCTACCGGCGATAATTTTAACGAATTAAGATCTTTGTTTGGTGAGCCATTGCGTGATCTGAACATGATACCGGCACTAACGTTTCCGCCAGGACTTACGTTTGTTTTTTTAAAACATGATAATGAGCTCAATATAAACATTGCCTTCTCACCCGATATTATAAACAATAATGAACTACATTTAATAGAAGAAAAAATAAAAGAAATTTTACTGGCCGATTATTAATGGAAACTGTTCAACATACCGATGTAGTTGTTTTAGGCGGCGGTTCTGCTGGCGTTGCAGCCGCTGTGGCCGCAGCACGTAAAGGATTAAAAGTTGTTGTTATTGAACGTAATGCTTTTTTAGGCGGCAAAGCTACAGCCGCTGAAGTTGGTACTGTGTGCGGCCTGTATCATTTCAGTAAAAACGAAGAATCAACTTATATTGTAAATGGCTTTGCAAAAGATTTTGCAGAAAAATTACAGGCTCAGTCGCAAAGCACACCACTACATGTACCGGAGGGGGTTCATTATCTTCCTTACAATATTGATGCGTTTAAAAATATCTGTGCAGAGTTGATGCAGATCAACAAAATTAAAGTTCAGTACAATGCTGTACTTAAAAATGTATCGGTTGAACAACATACCGTTAAATCAGTTTCAATTATTGCAAACGGTGTTCCCATCACTATCGGTTTAAAAGCTTTAATTGATTGCTCCGGCGATAGCATTATCAGCCAGGCTGCAAATCTTCCGCTAATTAAGGGCGACTATTACCAGGCCGCAGCACAGGTTTTTACCATGCAGGGAGTTACAGAGCAGAGTGAATTTAAATTGGGTATGATTTTGATAAAAGTGTTAAGATCGGCTATAGATAAGGATTTACTCGGCGATTTTTACGACCGGGTTTATATTGTGCAGGGCTCTTTAAAAAACAATGAAGTGGTTTTAAAAATTGGCATTCCGCTGGCTGTTACTTATTCGCCGGGCAATGCGCAGGAGTTAAGAACTGTTGCAATGAGTTTTGTAGAAAATCTTTCAGCATTTCTTATTGCCCATGTTGATGCTTTTAAAAATGCCAGCGTAACGCATATTGCTCCCGAAGTAGGTATAAGAACCGGACAGCGCAGCACCGGCAAATATATTTTGATGGAAGAAGATGTATTAAGCTGCAAAAAATTTGAGAATGCCATTGCCAATTGCACCTGGCCCATTGAAATTTGGGAGCAAAACCGGCGGGTAAATATGCGCTACTTTAAACTGGATGATTATTACCAGATACCGGCAGATTGTCTTCAATCAAACAGCCTGAATAATTTATTTTTTGCCGGCCGCAATATTTCTGCCACCGATGGTGCCATTGCCAGTGCAAGGGTAATGGGTATTTGTTTACAAACCGGTTACGCTGCCGGCTGCCTGGCTGCTTCTACAGCATTAAATCTTTCGCTTAACGACTGCATCAGGCAGATACAAAACGAGCAATTATAAGTATTTTTGCCAGATGAAAACATGGCCTGTTTACGAAATACTGAAAGCCGCTGCACAGCAATGGCCGGATAATATTGCGGTACATGATGAGCATGGAGGTATAAGTTTTCATGAACTTTTTATTGAAGCAGAAGACCTGCGCAAACAGCTTGTGGGACTCGGTATTAAAGAAGGCATGGGCATTGGCGTGATGGCAGCGAATGGGAGAAATTTTATTATCGGCATTTTTGCTGCTGTGGGTACTGGTGCTGTGGTAATGCCTATGAGTCAACAATTAAAAAGAGCCGAAATAGATGATATTTTACAGGATGCAAAACTGCATGCCGTTATAGATGACCGTACAGCTGCACAACCTTTAGATGCTGTTGAAACGGTGATAGCGATGAAAAACGGTTCTTTTCGTTTTGGATTTACCGGTGTTGATGCATCTGTTGCATTTGCGCCTTTTGTTAATCAACCTGCATTTATAAGATTCACATCGGGCACTACCGGAAAATCAAAAGGCGTAATTGTTTCTCATCAATCGGTTTTGGATAGAGTTGATGGCGCCAACAACGGATTAAAACTTGGGCCTGGCGATACCGTTATATGGGTATTGCCGATGGCCTATCATTTTATCGTATCTGTTATTTTGTATGTAAGGTTTGGGGCTGCAATTGCAGTTGCCAAAGATTTTCTGGCAAAAAATATTATTGAAATTACAAACCAGCAACTGGGAACTTTACTCTACGCATCTCCCGTACAAATAAGATTGCTGGCCAATGATGCAGGTACAGAGCAGATGCCCTCACTAAAAAAAGTGATCTCAACATCTGCTGCAATTGGTGTAGATGTATGCAAAGCTTTTAAGGAAAGATTTAAATTAGATGTGAGCCAGGCTTATGGTATTATTGAAATTGGTTTGCCCATTTTAAATTATACCAAATCAGCTGAACACCCCGAAGCCGTTGGCTATGCACAGCCTGGCTACACAGTTGATATTTTAGATGAAAATAACAATCCGCTGCCAAGCGGCAGCATTGGAAATTTAGGTATTAAAGGGCCAGGTATGTTTGATGCATATCTTTTACCACCTACATTGAGTAAAGATATTTTGCAAAACAGTTATTTTTTAACGGCTGATTATGCATCTAAAACGGAGGATGGTTTGATAAAGGTTGAGGGACGTTCAAAATCGGTTATTAATATTTCAGGATTAAAAGTTTTTCCCGAAGAAGTGGAAGCTGTGCTGGAAATGATACCGGAAATTAAACAGGCACGTATCAGCAGCAGTCCACACCCCTTACTGGGACAAATTATTGAAGCGGAGGTTGTTTTAAACGATGGTGCAAAAATTGATGTAGAGGATGTGTTGACTTATTGTAAAAAAAGGCTGTCGGCTTTTAAAGCACCGCAAAGGCTGAAGGTTGTGGAATCGTTGCCGATGACGGGAAGTGGGAAGCTGCAAAGATATTGATTTTTTGTGCCATAGGCACAGCAGATTGGTAGAAAATAATCATAAAGTGGAAAAGCGTGCCGTAGGTACGCAAGACCCCAAGAGTCTGTCGTGCCATACGGCACTTAACACAGAAATTGCATTCTATTTCTACCGAGCTTTTGCTCCTACGTAGCTTATCACCACAAACCTTCTTATAAATTTACCTGCTCTTTAATTTCTCATACAACGCAATATTCATCAGCACCAGTAACATTCCATAAAATGCATCTTCAAAAGGAATGGTATAAATTCGAATACCCAGGTTTTCTGCATCGTTGTACAATACAACCGGTATTGCAGTAAGAAATCCGTTTACTATTAAGAACGGAATTAAGCAGATAATGTAAGAAACCAGAAAAGAAACAGCATCAAAATTTTTGAAAAATTTACGGACTGCATAAATTATCAGGATAAAAGCCCCGGTGAAAATAAAGGTCCAGCCGGTATAATATTTCTCAGCATAAATTATTCCTGTTACAAATAAAGCAACACTCAATGTTATTAAAAACAAGTCTGCAGTTTTTTTGTTGGTAAGATTAGGAAAGTAACTTCTGATGCAGGCATAAATAAAAATGCAGCAATACGGTACAATGAAAAAGAAAAGCACTTCTTCAATCGGGAGATTATACAGCTTTACACCGGTTATGTAAGTATCATTAAAACTCCAAACGCCTTTTTCGGTAAAATAAATATCCCAAAATATATACAGCAATGCCGGAATGATCATTGCAGTAAAAACATATTTCCAGTTTTTGTAAAAGGCAACTTTTTTATCGAAACTCAATGCCAACGGGCCGGCAATCGATGCAGCAAGGATCAGAAAATATGTGTAGTGAGGATTCAATATGCAAAGGCGGTATAATAATGAATAATACTTCGTTGATTATAACCCGCCTTCGACAAGCTCAGGCTGACAGTTCATTGAGCCGAAACGCTTTCAGTCATTTCAACCGGTTGTGCATTTCTTTTTTTATCGGCCTGTACTTTATCCCAGTATTTTTTTGCCACCCACAAAAAGCCAAAGCTTTCGCCATGCTCTTTATCCAGATGCTTGTGGTGCATTTTATGTGCCCAGCGTATGGTGCGTACGTAACTGTTGTTGCTACGGGTAAACCATTTAAGCCGTTGGTGTATAATAACATCATGTACCAGAAAATAAGCAATGCCGTACAAGGTAAGTCCGGTACCAATTGCAATTGACCACCAGGCCTGGTTCATAACTCCCAACATAATAAAGAGCCAGCTTGGTATTGCAAAAATTAAAAAGAATGCGTCGTTTTTTTCAAAAATACCCGGCTCTTTCTGGTGATGATCTTTGTGCAGCATCCATAAAAATCCGTGCATTATGTACCTGTGTATGCACCAGGTAAGCCCTTCCATCAAAGCAAAAGTGCCCAAAGTAATTGCTATCAGAATTATCCAGCTCATTAAAAATTTATTTCAAAAAAGTTCTTAATAATAAAAAAAACATCAGTTGAATAAGTAACAAATTTACAGCGAATTTGTTTTGTTTATTGAATTTTGCAAAATGAAATACAGTTAAAAGCATTAAACTTATTACAAACCAGCATATATAGTTAAACACCGGTATTGCTCCGTCTCCATTCCAGGCCCAGTACCCCAGTTTTACAGCTACAGGTTCCATCAACCAATCAAAAAAAACAGCCAGCGTGGCACCATCAATAATTACCGACAAAGCTTTCATGGCCATAGGTGTTTTTCCTGTATCGGCAGCTATGCGGTTTATGGCTTTCATTAGTAAAGTGTGGATGCTTATTCCGCAGCAATAAATAATTAAAAACCAGTTAACGCCAATCAATACCGGTACGTTTTTAATTTGAGGTCCCAGCACATCTCCATAGCTGTAATCGCCAAATAAATAACCGGTATTAACACCAATTACCTCAACAATAATACCAATTATAAAACAGGCTGCCAGGAAAAGAAAAAAATGAACATTCTTATCAACTTGTGTCCAGATGAGTAATGCAAAAGACAGCAATAAATTATAAGGGGTTGCAGCCAGGAAAAAACTCTTATCAAAAAACAACAATCCAATCAGCCCGATGCTGTGAAATAAAATGGCAATTGCTGTAGCAATTTTAAATTTTGTAAACCTGTTTAGCACTGATAATTTTTATTGCTTGGCAAATTAATTAGTCACCGTTTCAAGATACGCTTCCATTTTTGGAAAAGCAATTTTAAACCACTCGGTATATTTTTGAGGATGGGTTTCAATCGAGTTTTTTATTTCGTCAACCGGTTTGTAACAGTAATCGCTCACTTCCTCTGCATTAGGCAAAATATCTCCATCATAAGTGCCAATAAAAACATGGTCAAACTCGTGCTCGGTAAGACCGTTATCAAAAGGTGCTTTGTAAGTAAAATCGAAGGCTTTTGTAAGCGTAGTGTTAAAACCCATTTCTTCCTGCAGGCGTATGGCTGCAGCTACGGCTGTTTCTTCACCAGGTTTTGGGTGACTGCAGCAGGCGTTGGTCCATAAACCAGCGCTGTGGTATTTTTTATCAGCACGTTTGTGCAACAGCATTTCCCCTTTCTCATTAAAAATAAAAACGCTGAAAGCCCTGTGCAGCAGGGCTTTTTTATGCACTTCCATTTTTTCCATGGTGCCCGTCTGCACATCATGCTCATCTACCAAAATAACTTCCATGAGTGCTTTTAATTAATATAAATTGAACTGGCTGCGCAAACCTGCCTTGGCAACAATATAGGCTTTGCCATAATTAGGAATACGGATGCGTTGCTCCATAATATTGGCGGGTGCGGTACGTTTTATTTTTTTGAAAAGAGACAGGTAATATTTATATGCCACATACACCCCAAACCTGGCTTTACCGGGTAAATTTAAAATGCCTTCGTAAGCATTTTCAAAATCTATCGCAATATCATCTTCAATCTCCTTCTTCATGCGTGGTGTAAAGTTCGTAAAATCTACTTCCGGAAAATAAGATCTGTTAAGTTGCTCGTAATCTGCTTTTACATCCCGTAAAAAATTTACTTTTTGAAAAGCTGCACCCAACGCCCTCGCCGATGGTTTTAAATCGTTGTACATGTTTTTATCGCCTTCGCAAAAAACATACAGGCACATCAGGCCCACCACTTCGGCACTGCCATAAATATATTCTTTGTAACCGTTGCTGTTGTATTCTGTTTTGCTAAGGTCCATTTCCATGCTGTTGAAAAAAGCTTCAATCAGATCATGCGAAATATTATACTCCCTGACCGTAATCTGAAAGCTATGCAGAATGGGATTTAAGCTGATGCCACGTTCAATAGCTGCATAAGTATCTTTTTTAAACTCCAGCAGCAATTCTTCTTTCTGGTATTGATGAAACGTATCTACTATCTCATCCGCAAAGCGAACAAACCCATAAATATTATAAATGGGCGTACGCAATTCCGGGTGCAATAACTTAATAGCGCTGCTGAAAGAAGTGCTGTACTTCTCTGTTACAGACTTGCTGCACATCTGGCTTACATCATGGAAAAGCTTAATCATTTCCTTTAACTAATTTCGTTTTCAATTTTAAAAACCGGTTTATAATCAGGATACATTTACTAAGAATCAGTTTCTTTTCGTTATCCAAAATGCTTTATTACCTCTTTAGCAACAACCTCTCCACTTATTAAACTGGGCGGCACTCCAGGACCGGGAACTGTTAATTGACCGGTGTAAAATAAGTTTTTTATTTTAATACTCCTGCAGGCTGGTTTTAAATTGGCCGTTTGCATTAAAGTATTTGCCAAACCGTATGCATTTCCTTTAAACGAATTATAATCACTTACGAAGTTGCTTACCGAATAGGTTTTTTTATAAATGATTGAATCCCTGATGCTTTGTCCGCTGTATTTTTCAAAGCGTTCCATTATTTTTTCAAAATATTTTTCTCTTAACTCATCAGTGTCACCCGCTAAACCTGTAGCAACCGGTATTAAAAAAAACAAATTTTCATGTCCTTCCGGCGCTACCGTATTATCAGTAACCGATGGCGCACAAACGTAAAACAACGGATCGGTTGGCCATTGTTTTGTAGTATAAATTTCTTTACCGTGTATTTCAAAGTTGCTATCAAAAAAAAGAGAATGATGTAGCACTCCATCCAACTTTTTATTTAACCCTATGTAATATAAAAGGCAACTCGGGGCCATCACTCTTTTGTTCCAGTATTCATCAGTATAACTCCTGTAATTTTTAGACAAAAGTTGTGTTTCAATAAAATGATAATCGGCCGCTCCAACCACCACATCAGCATTGTAATTGTTTTGAGTTATGGGTTTTGAGTTGTGGTTTATTGAAGCAACAACGTTTTTCGCTTTTCCATCCTCAACATTAATTTCAGTTACATTACAATCAAAAACAAATTTTACTCCAAGTTCTTGTGCAAGACTAAACATACCTTCTACAATTTTATACATACCGCCCTGCGGATACCAGGTGCCCAGTTTTACATCGGCATAATTCATCAGGCTATATAATGCAGGTGTGTTCTCTGGCAAAGCTCCCAGAAACAAAACAGGAAACTCAAGTAATTGTTGCAGCTTTGGGTTTTTAAAATGTTTGCCAATGTGTTTTTTCATAGATGTAAACACATCTAACTTAAAAATACCTTTAGCTAAATCCCAATCTAAAAATTCGGTGTATGACTGGCCAGGCTTATGTACCAGCTTATTTATACCCACATTGTATTTATAAAGTGCCTCATCCATAAAGCTATCAAGCTTTGCCGCACTGCCGGATTCTATACTTTCAAATAACTTCTTTAGTTCATCATAATTAGCCGGAATATCCATTGGCTCATCATTCCAGTAAACACGGTAAGATGGATCTAATCTGTCGAGCTGATAATAATCAGATACCTTTTTTCCAAAGCTGTTAAAAAATCTTTCAAAAACATCAGGCATCCAATACCAGCTTGGGCCCATATCAAACGTAAAGCCGTTTTCTTTTAATTGCCTTGCACGGCCGCCTGGTGTTTTTTGCTTTTCAAGTACGGTTACGTCCCATCCGGCTTTAGCCATAAAACAAGCAGCCGATAAACCTGCAAAACCACTCCCTATAATTACTGATTTTTTCAATGTGCGAAAATACGTTATTGGATTTAATAGAAAACAGTACTAGTGGGTATTATTTACAAATCAGTGCCTGGTTAATTGTTGTTTTAATAATTTACGGGCAAAGTGAATGCGGCTTTTGATGGTGCCCAATGGCTCTGCAAGCACTTCTGCAATTTCGTGGTATTTGTATCCTTCGAAATACAACTCAAATGGGTTTTTAAAAATATCCGGTAAATGATGTACCGCTTCTTTAATTTCTTTTAAATTAAGATTTGTTTCGGCTGCATTGGCGGTAGTAAACTGGTTGTAATCAAGCAGAAAATCGTTGGGCGTATTGTCAAAAATAGTATTCTGCTTTGCACTGCGCCTGTAGTTGTTTATAAAGATGTTGCGCATGATGGTGTACATCCATGCTTTAATATTGGTACCTGCGTTGTACTTTTCTTTGTTTGCCAAGGCACGGTACAAAGTTTCCTGAATAAGGTCTTTTGCAGCTTCCATATCCCGGGTTAAGGTCATGGCAAATGGCTTCAGATACTCAGTATTACTGATGAGTGATTGGTTGAATTCTATTGTTGACATAATTTTTTGTTTAACTAATTATACGCAAAGTTAAACAAATTGGTTTGATTTGCAGCCAATTTTGTTTAATTTTTTTTTAAAATAATTAAACAAGATTTTTAGCCTGCTAATCTGCGTGGTAAATATTTAAAAAGAAATGCATGCTAAAATCCGGCAAGAAATTCCATTACTTCGGCATAAGATTTTTTGAAGTTAATGGGCGGCAATATCTTTTTTTCGTAGGTGTTTGTAAGCTGGCCAGATATAATTACCGGTATTTTTGGAAAAGAATTGCTTAAACTAGAAATAAATTTATCGAAATTGAAACGGGTGCCAACCGATGTTAGGTGTGTATAGATATAATCAGGTTTTTTAAGTTTAACAAGATATTCTACATCTTTTAAAGGGATACTGCAACCAAGATAGATAGTAGTTACGCCTTTATTTTTCAGCATATAATTCATAAAAAGTAAACTCAGTTCATGATATTCTGTTTCGGGCAAAAACAATAAAACCGATTTATTTATTTTGATGGTTGTCCGCACACTATCAATACCTACAATAAGTTTTTGACGGATAAGATGTGTAACCAGATGCTCCTGTCCCGGGTTTATATGATTGGTAAGCCAGAGTATGCCTATCTTTTCAAGAAAAGGAAATATAATTTGAGAAATAGTTTTTTCGATTCCTTTAGCAGCGATAAAATCATCAAGCACAATTTCAAAACTCTCTATATCCAGATCAATCATAGTCTTTATAAGCGTGTTCACAATCCGCTCCTGCAGCGCTTCCTGCTGATTTAAAGAAAGTATTTTTTCCGAAATTTCCGATTCGTTCATTTTATCAATATGGGAAATTTTGAAACCAAATTTATTAAGCAACGCCACATTCAGTAATCTTTTTAACTCTTCGTTGCTGTAAAATCGGATATTGGTATCGGTACGATTGGGTTTAAGAAAAGAGTACCGCTGCTCCCATATACGGATGGTGTGGGCCTTTATACCCGAAAGATTTTCAAGATCCTTTATAGTAAACGAATGCATATTTGCGGTTTTATACAGCTTATTACAAATGCCAGCCAAAATTGTTTAATCAGGCAATGGAAATTGTTTAACGAATGTAGCCGATTGGTTTAAAAAGAACGATCAGGTAAATCTTTAAAAATTTTGTTAGTGAGTTTATTTTTAGGGAAGAGAATTGACCAGGCTGTAAGAAATATGATCATAAAATCGGTATAAAGTGATGCATTTTTTTGATACCAGAGTTCGAGTTTGCCTTTGTAGAGGTAAATGTTCTTATACATTGCCTTAGGGTCTGTTGCATCCGAAACAATTTTTTCTTCATCCCGGAAAATGAGAGAACCGATGCCCGTCATACCGGGTTTGCAATTGTAAATTTTTTGTTGCACTTCATCTGGGTATTGTTTAAAACTCACTTCCATCAATGGTCTTGGCCCCACAATGCTCATATCGCCTTTAAATATATTGATGATTTGTGGCAGCTCGTTTATTTTAGTAATGCGTAACAGCTTGCCAAATTTTGTAACCCGTGGGTCGTTACGCAAGGTAATTTCACCAGTGCCCATATTAGGACTGTTTTTTGCCATGGTGGCAAATTTCCAGATATTAAAAAAGCTGTTTTTATATCCTACTCTTTTTTGAAAATAAAAAACGGCATGCTCGCCGGTTAGTAATAAAATAATAATGGTAGGGATGAGTAACGGGGACAAAATGATCAATGCAATGCCTGCAATCAATATATCGGTAATTCGCTTTATTAATTTGTACATGAGTCGTTTCTGGTTTCTTGTTTGTTGTTAATCGTTTCTCGTTTTAAATTTTAAACAGCAATAACTTTATAAAACGAGAAACAAGAAACGAGTAACGTGGTTTCAATACACTTCTTTTATCTTTTCACAAACGGCTTTTAAATCATCATCTGTAATATTTGTAGAGCAGGGAATACTTAAACAACGTTGGTAAACAAAATCAGATTGGTTGGTTTTGTTGTAAAAAATATTATCTGTAAACATTCGCAACTGATTCATTGGCACCCAAAACGGGCGGCTCTGCATTTTGTTATCATTCAATATTTTCAACACTTCTTTTTGCTTCGCCGTCATAATGGTTGGTAACCAGCAATTGGCATTCACATCTGCGCTTACTTCCTGAAATTTTATATCCCCAACACCCTGCAATTCATTTTTATAAAAAGCCATTACTTCCTGCTTACGTTTTATAAAACCAGGCAGTTGCTCCATTTGTGCAACACCCATAGCGGCTGCAACGTTCACCAGGCGGTAGTTGTAGCCAATTTCATCATGCACATATTCAAAAGGGTCGCTCTTGGCTTGTGTAGTAAGATGCTTTGCTTTTTTTGCCAATGCTTCATCATCCGTAACAATCATACCACCACCACCGGTTGTAATAATTTTATTGCCGTTGTAACTAAATGTACCCATCAAACCAAAACTCCCGGCATGTTTTCCTTTGTAATAAGATCCCAATGCTTCGGTGCTATCTTCAATTACAGTAACATTATTTTTGGCAGCCAAAGCCAGCAACCTATCCATATCGCAAATATTACCCAACACATGAACCGGCATTAAAACCGGTATTCTTCTTCCATCTTTTTTATAATGGCAAAATCCTTTGCGTTGCTCTGTTTCTTCGGTAAAAAATTGTTCTAGCAAATCAAGATCCATTTGCCAGCTTGCGGCATCTGTATCAATCAAAATAGGATCGGCTCCTGTATATTTAATAGCATTGCAGGTGGCAATAAAAGTAATGTTTGGGGTAATTACATAATCATCTGCATTAACGCCCATCATCACCAAACAAATGTGCAGGGCCGTTGTGCCGCTGCTGGTGGCTACTGCGTATTTAGTACCGGCAAATTCTGCACTCATTTTTTCAAACTGATCTACATATGCACCAACGCTGCTTACCCAACCGGTATCTAAACAGTCTTTAACGTATTTCCATTCGTTGCCAGCCATGTTTGGCCCACTTAGTAAAAGCATATTCTTTGGGTTTTGTATTAAACGGATGCTGTACCCGTTTAGTATTGCGATGCAAACCTATAAAAAAAAACTGCTCCAGCCTAAATGATGGAGCAATTGACATTTAATTTTATAAAAGCTTGTGTTGTTATATGTTCCTGAATTTCTCTACAAATGAGTCGGTAACAATGCCTGTTTTTAAAAGCGTATAAATTTCCTTTACACCATCAGGCACTGTTTTGGTGATGGTAAAGCCAAGTTCATTTTTTATTTTATCAAAGTTAACCCTGTAATCACGTGGATCTTCGCTACTATCTACATAAATAACATTTACATCGGGTACCACTTTACAAACTTCACGGATGATCATTCCTTTGTTATAATTCTCTTCGGTGCTGCCCACATTAAATACATTGGCTCTTACTTTTTCTTCGGGGCTTTCGAGCACTAATATTACCGCTCTTGCCAAATCATCTACATGGCAATATGGGCGCCAAAACTGCTGTCCCCATATTTCCTGCTCACCATTTACAAAAGCATTGCGGGTAAATTCGTTCACTGTTAAATCAAAACGTATCCTGGGCGAAAAACCATACACGGTGCTAAACCGTAAAGCGGTGCTACACATCGGGCTGTCTTTTTTTTCTTCCAGTAAATATTTTTCGAACTTTACTTTTAACTCAGCATATAAAGAAACGGGGTTCAGTTCCGATGTTTCTACCACAAAAGAATCCGGGTCGCTCATCTTACCATAATTACTGCAGGTACTGGAGAAAACAAAACGTTTTACACCGGCAGCTTCTGCCTTATTAAACAACAAAACAGAACCATCCCAGTTTGTTTCATTAGCTTCAAAACTAAATTTTTTGCAGGCAGGATCGCCCACAATAGCTGCAAGATGTGCGATTGCATCAACGCCTTCAATTGCTTTATCTACATCATCGGCGTTACGCACATCACCTTTCATAAATTCAAAATTTGAGTTCAGCATTACATCGTACAATGCATCGCCACCAAATTTTAGAGAATCTAAAGCCCTAACCTGGTAACCTTTGTTTAATAACTGGCGAACCAGCACCGAGCCAATATATCCGGCTCCGCCGGTAACTAATACTTTCATTATGGTTTATTTATTTGCGATGCAAAGTTAGGGAAAGCGGCCTTGCATAAGTGGGTTAATAACGATAAATTAAGATTATTATTTTGCGGGTACGCCTACTACTGTAAGCCCATCTGCCACATCTTTTACAACTACAGCACCAGCACCGATGATTGTGTTTTTGCCAACCGTAACCCCCTGTTTTATTACTGCATTGGCACCAACAAAACTACTGTTACCAATTTTTACATTGCCGCACAAAACTGCGCCAGGTGCAATGTGTGCAAACTCACCTACTACACATTCATGTTCTATAATGCACCCGGTATTACAAATGGCGCCTGTACCAATTACTGCCAAAGGATTAATGGTTGCACTGGCTGCAATCATTACGCCATGTTTAGCAATGGTTGCCGAAGCATCAATGATAGCTGAAGGATGTATGGCATTTACCGGCAGCAAAAGATTTTGCTGCAGACTGGTATAAATTTTATTACGCAAACTGTTATCGCCAATGGCAATAAAAAAACCGTTTTGTTTTAAAGTCTGAAATGCCGTTTCCGAATTTTCGCCTCCAAAATATGTGAGGCTGAAAGGATTGTATTCTTTTTCTGCAACATCACAATAGCCGGTAATTTTTTTACCTGCAGCAGTAAAAATGCCATACACTACAAATGCGTGCCCGCTGTAACCAATTAGTATCATACTTTCTTTTATTATTTAATTAACGAGGCTTGGTAAGCCTCAAGTATATTTTGCCAGATATTTTCACGGGGAAAATTCTCCCTGATATGCTCCTGTAATTTTATTGCCATGGTTTGCATTTGTTGCGGATTGGTTAAAGCATATTGCAGAAGACTTAACATCTGCTGTTCGTTTCTGCATTCAAAAATTAAACCGGTTTCGTTATTGGTTACAATATCAATATTGCCGGTAATGTGGCTGCATATTACCGGTAACCCCATGGCACCGGCCTGTAAAAGCACATTGGGAAAACCTTCCCGGTGCGACGGAAAAATAAAAATATCAGCCACGCTCATAAAATACTCAACCTGTGCAGTCCAGTTAATATGAATGATGGAAGGATTGATTTCAATTTCATGCAAAGTGTCTGCAGGTAATGGGTCCAGCGCAGCTTCATATTCGCCTACCAATATCAGCACTAACTTTTCGTTTGTTTTTTGAAGCTGTTTAAATACATGTACCAGCTCTTTAATTCCTTTATCAACCACCAGCCTGCCAATACAAAGCAGGTAAATATTTTCCTTAGTATAATTTATCTGCATTTTAATGGCAGCAATAATATTTTCATCAAGCGTATGGCTATTAAAACGGTTAAGCTGAATGCCATTGGTAGATCCTTTGGCAATAATTTTAAGTTTAGAAACTTTGCATAATTTATTTTTAATGATAAACTGCATTAACGAATTACTGTTTGGCCAAACCTGCCCGGCACACGCATAAGTTAGTTTTTCAATAAACATCAGCAACTGATATTTAAATCCTTTTTCAACCATCAGGGGCAATCCGGCAACAGTGTGTATCCGTACTTTTACGCCACTTATTTTTGCTGCCATCATACCAAGCAAACCTGCCTTTGGCGTGTGGGAATGTACAATATCGGGTTTCTCGTTTCTGAATATTTTTATTAACTTAAAAAGGCATTTTAAATCCTGGAGCGGCGTTATCTTTCTCGTCATCGGTACAACTATATGCCTGCATTGTTCTTTTTCTATTACTTCGGCTAGTTCTTTACCATCAGCACTAATCATCAGCACATCAAAACCATTATTTGCCATAAAATGCATTTGCCCAGGCAGCAGGTAACGCAAAGCCATGGGCACAGTGGTAATGCGTATTAATTTTTTATTGTTGATTTGCGGATGCAACTGAACTTATTGAATGTTTTAATTTGTTTATTGCAATCAAATTTAACTTCATAATATTAAAAGACGGTTAGAATTTTTATGATACATTTGGATACTGTTAGCTGCACTGTAACCAAAACGAAAGTTATATCCTTTAAAAAAGCAAAAAGCAAATGAATTTTTTAGATTTTCTACTGTTTCCTGTTTATGTGCTGATCTTCTATTTCATCTTCAGCGCCCGTAGAAAAAACTATACCGATCCCATTCTTAAACATTACCACAAACAGGGTTTCTGGATTAAAATAGTTGCTGTAATGGCGTTTACTTTTTTTAATACCATGATATCAGTGGGAGATTCTTTTTTGCTTTTTTTTACAGAGGGCACACATATCTGTCACATGATTTTGAAAGATTCCTCTCAGATTAAATGGTTGTACCTGCCCAGTATTGATTATGACCAGACCCTGTTAAAAAACCCTGCCAACATGGGGTATCTGAAGGGTGAGAATAATTACATGATTGTTAGAATTACAGCTTTACTATCTTTTGTTTCGTTTCAAAAGTACCTGATATTAAACCTGTTTTTTTCTATGCTCTCGTTTTCGGGGGTTTGGCGACTATACCGTTTTTTTTACGAGCAGTATCCGCATTTACACAAGCAGCTTGCCATTGCCATTTTATATTTACCCACTTTTGTTTTCTGGAGTTCGGGTATTTTAAAAGACCCTATCTGTACCGGCGCACTGGGGTGGCTTACTTATGCACTTTATGAAACTTTTTTCAAAAAAAAGGATCTCATAAAAAACGCCATCATCATATTTATTTCGGGCTACCTGTTGTATGTTATTAAAGTTTATATTCTCATTTCTTATGTGCCATTCTTCTTCCTATTCCTTGTTTTAAAAAATGTAAACCTCATTAAAAGCAGGGTAATGCGTATTGGTTTTGTTGTAGGATTAATTGTTGCTGCCATAACCATGTTTACCACAGTAATGGCGCAACTGGCGGGCACTTTGGGTGCCTACGGCGGCGACGATGTAACAAAAAATATTTCTATTTACCAGAAGGCTTATGCCGAGCAGGAAGATGTTGGCTCCAGTTTTTCGTTGGGTGTTGAGTACGATGGATCTGTGCAGAGCCTGTTAAAAATTGCGCCGGCAGCAATAATAGCAACACTATTCAGGCCATTTTTGTGGGAATCAAAAAAATTATCAACGCTGTTCTCATCAATTGAAAGTATGTTCATTATGTTCTTCACCTTATCTGTACTTTATAAAGCCGGACCGGTAAATTTTATAAGGTCAATAGGCAAAGATCCCACTGTTTTGTATTGCCTTTTATTTTCGCTGCTGTTTGCGCTGTTTGTGGGGGCAACCACTGCAAATTTTGGAACACTGGTTCGCTATAAAATTCCCTGCATGCCTTTTTATGTTGCAGCCATGTTTATTATTCAGGACCGGATAAAGAAAATAAAAAATAGTCCCGTGGTTAGCGGGACTGGTGTGTGATTTCAAAGGGGGTTCTACATTGTAACCATTATGCGTTTGCAGCTCTGCCCGGCCGTTCCGATAAAAAAGGAGCCAATATATTTAACCAGGTAGTTTTAATATAATTATTTAATGAAGTGCTGAATGATAAATTCTCTGCAGACTTTAATCTTGATAAAATTACTGGCGGCAATGCATCAAAATTATTGCTGATTGCATCTATTGCAGGCCACATAATAAAACTCAGTTTTTTCAGTTTGTCTGTTTTTTGAAATAATAATGTGATACCTGCAAAGGCAATTAAAAAACAACTGTAGTGTAACACTGCCAGTGCTTTGTTATTAAATTTAGTTTGATGAATGTGAAAGCGGTTGCGTATATAATAATACATTTTCCAACCGGTTGAGTAATCCCAATCTTTTTTTACTGAGAATGCTGTTGCAGGATGGTAGTGAATGCTGTTGGCAACTGTACACACCGGAATATTATTGCGCCTTACAATCCTGTAGTAATATTCTGTTTCATCGCCCCATAAAAAGAAACTTGCTTTTGGCACACCCACTCTTTCAATTATGCGCCTGTTAATAAAAGTGCCGTTAAACGGATGACCAATGCCTTCAATAATATTACCTGGCACTTCATCCAGGTTTTTATATCCGCCGGTATTCCACACAAAAGATTTTCTGTCTTTATTATCAATTACTGCGCAATTCATCAACGTTAGTTGGGCCGGTTGTGCCGCTAATAAATTTTCAAGTGCATCTGCTGCAGGCATGCCGTCATCATCCATACACCAAATCCATTCGTAACCTTGTTGATATCCCATTTTAATGGCAGTGCTAAAACCGCCAGCGCCACCAATATTATTTTGGGTGTAATAAGCAACATCTGGCTGGCTTTGCAACCATTCTTCGGTACCATCAGTACTGCCGTTGTTTATTACTAAAATAGCATCTAAGGGGCGTGATTGATTGCGAAGTGCGGTGATGCAATCAGACAGAAGGGCTAAACGGTTGTATGTAACAACCACAGCAACTACCTTTTCCATAGGAACTGGTTTGGTTTTTTGAATAGAATAAATTGGACAGGGATATAACGCAGTGAGAGACTGCTTATTGTATAAAAATTAATTTTTTTTCTTAATTCTCGGTATTGGGAAACACCGGAGCCTTATTTCCATCATTGAGAGACTGAAGAAAAGATTGAGCAAAATGCAGGGCTTCTCCTATTACGTGATGCATATCCATGTAGCGATAGGTGGCAAGCCGGCCCAGGAAAGAGAGGTTGGCAGACTGCATGGCTTCTGCCCGGTAAGCTTCCAGAATTTTTTTATCGCTATCAAGTCTTTTGGGGTAGTATGGAATATCGTCGGCTGTTGTTTCTTTACTAAATTCCTTAAAATAAACAGTTTTTTCATGCTCTTCCCACGGCGCAAAATGCTTATGCTCATGCACCCTTGTGTGCGGCACAGTTTCATCGCAATAGTTAATTACAGCATTGCCCTGGTAATCCCCATCAGCAGTATGTTTTTCAAAAGTTACGGTGCGGTAACCAAGCCTTCCAAACTTATAATCAAAAAATGCATCAATGGGGCCGGTGTAAAAAATATGGTTATAGGTAGATAGTAAATCGCTGCTGTAATTAAATTTTTTATTTAGGGTGATGTTGATCTTTGGACTGTCTAGTAATTTTTCAACAAGTTCGGTGTAACCATTTACCGGTATACCCTGGTAAATATTGTTATAATAATTATCGTTGTAATTAAACCGCACTGGTAATCTTTTTAAAATAGATGCCGGTAATTCAGATGGCTCACATCCCCATTGTTTTTTTGTGTAACCATAAAAAAATGCGTGGTATAGATCTTTGCCTAAAAATTTAAGTGCCTGCTCTTCAAAAGACTGAGGATCGGTAATACTTTTATCGCCCAGGCTTTCAATAAATGCTTTGGCTTCTTCCGGGCCAAATGTTTTATTAAAAAACTGGTTAATGGTATGTAGGTTAACCGGCAGCGAATAAATATTGCCCTTGTAATTTGCTTTAACCCGGTTTATAAAGGGTTTAAACTCAACAATGCTATTCACAAAATCCCAGATCTCTTTTTTATCGGTATTAAAAATATGTGGGCCATATTCATGTACCATTACATTAGTTTCTGCATCTCTTTTTGTGTGGCAGTTACCGGCTACATGGCTGCGTTCATCCCACACATCAATAGTACAATCAATTTCTTTTGCCAGTTGATTGGCCAGTACAGCTCCTGAAAAACCTGCCCCTACTATTAAAAATTTGTGCTGCATGTAGCTTTAATTTTTTTGCAAAATAATTGATTAGCCTAATATACTTTTATAAATCCGGGTGTATTTTTCAATGGCGCTTTCCAGTGAATACCATTTTACTGCTCCTGCTCTTATTACTGCTTTATCATAATCTTTTGTGTTTGCAACTTCGTTGATGGCTGCTTCAAATATTTCATCATTAAACTCATTTATAACAATGCCAGAGCTGGTGCTTTGTACAATTTCTGCCACATCGCCCACGCCGCCGTTGGTTATTACCGGAATACCCATCGCCATTATTTCGCCATGCTTTGTGGGCGATGATGATTGCTTGGAATAGCAGGGCTTGATAAAAAATACAGAATAACTGCTTAAAGAAAGTAGTGCTGGCACCTGCAAACGGGATGCTTTTTTTACCAGCACTCTATCTGCCGGTATTTCGTATTGAGCAGCAATTGCTTTTATCTCTTCATGCCTGTGCGGCGATATGAATAAAAATTTTGCTGCAGGAATACGTTTGCTTAACAGTTTACAAAACTGCAGCATTTCTTCTGTAAGATACCAGCCGCCGATTGAGCCTAGATAGCTGATAACAAAATCATCTTCGCTAATATTAAGTTCTTTTTTTAAAGCTGCTTTTTCATTCGCATCGGTTTTTGAATAATCAAAAAGTGCTAGGTCTGCACTGCAGGGAATTACTTCCAGCGGGATTGACGTTTTATATTCCGGCCAGCCTTTAATGATTGTTTCAGCTGCATAAGTAAGACAAACAATACCATCGCTTTGCTTTACAGCTTCCGATTCTTTTTTTGCAAAGAAATTATAAATCGTCTTGTAAAGTATGTTCTTTGTGTTCCACATACCTCCTTCAACTCTGCTATCGGCATAAAACTCACGTATGTCGTTTAAAAATTTAACGCCCATTGTTTTCTTCATCCACAAACCAATCAATGCCGGCACGCCGGCACGGGTATGCACCATATCAATGCCTTCTGCCTTGTGTAATTTTTTTGCAGCCTTTCTCATTTTCATCACATCAAACAAGGTAGAAAGCACCGGGGGATTTTTGGTGTAGTTAAGCGGTATCCAGTTGATATTACTTTTATCAAGTAGCTGCTGTATATATTCTTTGTTCTGATGATAAACCTGTTCCTTTTCGCAACTGATTAAAAATATTTTGTAGCCGGTTTTGCTCAAGCCTTGCAAATAAGGTATTACCTGACTTTGACCAAGCGGATCGGTCATGCCATCGTAAGAAATGAATAATACTTTTTTTACTGTACTCAATTGCAGTTGGCTACTTTAATATTTTACAAGATAACGGAGATAATGTTTTAAGGCAAATACAAATTTGTATTTGAAAGAATGCATTGCTATGTAATGTTTTTTAATTCCTTCGTGTTCTTTTAAAGGAATTTCGGTAACCGGTATCGAATCTGCCAATGCATTGCTTTCAATCTGAAACCGGTCGTCGGGCACGCAGTTGGTACCGCTTCCATCATGACCGATATTTGATACCAATGACCTTTGCGGATACAAACACATGCCGTCGTTTAAAAAAACGGTTGAGTGCCAGATGGCATTCCAGCTTCTGAGCTTTCCTTTGGCTACAGCTTTTAAACCCCAGAAAAATTCAAAAGTGCCATCCATGTTCAGCCTGTGGATGTTGCCTTTTTTCTTTACCGCTTCATGCACAGCCAATGGATCTAATTTAAAATGATCCCAGGCACGTTTCCAGGTGGCCCAGCCCCAGGTAGTGGTGTGGTAAAAAAAATAGGTTGATTCTTTTACTTCCACTGCATCAAACTCAGGCCTGCGGAAAGCAGCAATATGCATCACTTTTGGATTATTCTCGTAGAAATCAAGTGCATCGTTCATGTAGGTTAAAAAACCCGGGGAAAGCAAACCATCATCTTCCATAGCTATCACTCTTCCAAATTCATTTACCATTCTGGTAACTCCTTCTGCATTCGATTTTATCAGCCCTTTATTTTCGGTTGCTTCAACAATATTCACTTCTTTGCACCACTGCTTTTCACGCACTACTTTTTTTACTTCGGCAATAGATGCCAATGTTTCTTCAGTTGCACCAGGTTTTGGCCCGTCAATATAGATAAAGAGTTTTGATTCATCGGCCAGGCGGTTTTTACGCAGCGATTCCAGTACTAGCCGGGTATGCTCCGGCCGGTTGTAGGCAAAAAAAACTATGGGTGCCAATGATCGCATTTTTGTTATTTATATAGAGATACTCTTTCCAACCCGTCTTCGACAAGCTCAGACTGACAGCGTTCCTACTATTTTCGACATCTCAAGTTTATGATTTAAATAAATTTCGTTTTAAACGACCCAGCATATATTTTGTTTTATAAAACGGAACTAATATTTCTGCTGGCCTTGGATTATTTTGTCTTTTAAATTCATCATCAAGTTTTATCTTTTTTAATTCTTTTGAAGATGGGAGAATCAACTCCGATCTCTTTCCAGCATCGGCCACCAGTTTTTTCAAGAGATCTATCCATTGATTACTGCAGGTTTCTATTGAATAAGAG
>JANMBZ010000041.1:0-46458 GCA_031360765.1 Chitinophagaceae bacterium | reverse complement strand
ACGATCCGGGCGTGTTTCCCCAGTTATCAATTACAGCGGGCAGTTGATTTTTTACTGTAAAGCTTACAATTTTTATTTGTTGCAGCTGGCTGTAGGCAGCAGCTGTGCCAAGCATCAGTAACAGTAAAAGCAGTTTTATTTTTTTCATATCCTGAGTTTTTGATTGGCTTTTTACAAAGCCTTTTATTACGGATACAAAAATGTAAAGAAGAAAACGAAGGTTTTGGAAAAATGTACAGATGTAGGGGATGATTGTATAAGTGTGGCAATGGCGGATGTAAGGTTACGCCTTTCTCTTGATCCATTTTTCAAACCTGGCTAAAAATTCTTCCTTGCGGCGGGACGCAACGGGTAATTCCTTTCCGTTCTCCAGCACCACATCGCCACCACTGCCTTTTATATATTCTTTTATAAAGGAGAGGTTGATGATGTATTTATCGTGAATGCGGGTAAAAGAGGCTTCTGGCAATAATTTTTCATACTCTCCCAGTTGGCGGCTTACCATTATTTTTTTATCGTTAAATAGATAAAAGTTTGTGTAATTGCCGCTGCTTTCGCAATATAAAATTTCGGCCAGCTTTACAAAAACCAACCCGTTGCTGGTTGATAAAGGAATTTTATCGGGGGCGGCAGCCTGTGTGTTTTTTTCTAAAAGAGAAAATAAATTTTTGTTGATATTTTTTTCTTCAATGCGTTTGGTTGCTGTATTAACTGCGGCAATTAATTTTTCGGCATTGATGGGCTTGGTTATATATCCGGTAGCATGATGCTCAAATGCTTCTACTGCATAATGACTGTAAGCGGTAACAAAAATGGTTTCAAAATTTACAGGCTCTAATTTTTTAAGCAGATCAAACCCGTTCAGGTGGGGCATTTCCACATCTAAAAAAACAAGCTGGGGCTGCAGTTCATCTATCAGCAGCAAACCGTTTTTTGCTTCGGTATCTGTGGCAAGTACGTTTACAGATGGGCAATATAATTGCAGCATGTTTTGCAACAGCTTAATATTTTTTGCCTCGTCATCTATAATTATACAACTTATCATCATTTAAAATCTTTAGGAATTTTTACAGTTATTACTGTTCCCGTTGCAAGGCCGTTTTCATCTTTTTTATCAGTTACCGTTTGGTCAATATTATACAACTCGGCCCTGCGCCTGGATATATTCATTCCTTTGCTCTGATACTCTACATGCATTTTACTTTTGAGTTCCGCCGCTTTTTCCCGGCCAATTCCATTATCATCTATTTCGCAAACTAAGAAATTGTTTTCTTTGTTTATATTAATATTTATCTGCCCTTTTTTATTTTCTAAAAAACGCATGCCGTGCCTGATGGCATTTTCAACATAAGGCTGCAGCAGCATGGCGGGCACAAAAAATGCCTCTTTATCAATATCTGCAGCTACTTCAATTTTATAATCAAACTTATCTTCAAAACGCAGTTTTTCTAATTGCAGGTAATTATCTAAGTAATTTATTTCGCTTTGTAAAGAGATAATGGATGCATCGGAGTTATCAATTGTACTCCGCATCAGGTCAGCAAATTTATCCAGGTACTTATCGGCCTGTGCATAGTCCCTGTCAAAAATAAATCCTTTAATAGAGTTGAGGCAGTTAAAAACAAAATGTGGGTTTATCTGCGCTTTTAATGCCTGCATTTCCAGCTCGGTTAATTTTTTTTCAGTGATTACTTTTTCTACAGCAGCTTTACGTTTTTGTTTGTTGCGGGTTTCTAAAATAAAAAAGCTGATGATGAAAAGTGAAAATACTGCAACTGTCCAGAAAACACCGCTTTGCCAGAAAGGTGTTTTTATATAAAAAGAAATATTTTCTGTTTGAGAAGATGGTGAGCCATCCCTTTTCATGCTGCGTATTTGAATATTATAACGCCCCGATGCCAGCCTCAGTTCAATATTATTTTTATCTGTTTTTTGCCAGGCGGCTTCATTTATCCGGTATTCAAACAGCGGATAGTAACCCGTAAGGTCGGCACCGGAAAAGCTGATGCCGATATCGTTTTTATCGTAGGGCAAAATATATTCTTTCATCACCAAAGTATCTGCTCCGTTTATGGTAACACGTGTAATAAATGTTGCAATATTTGCTACCGGTAAATTTAAATTTGCCGGCAAATAACTAATACCACCGGTGGTAGCGGCATACACCGTGTCTTTGTAAATAGTAATATCATTTACCTGTTCTCCAATCAACCCATCAGATAAACCAAAAGATGTGTTGTAAAAAATCAGTTTTTCGCCTTTAAGCTGGTAAAAAATTTTATTTAGTCCTTTGTTGGTCCCCAGCCATATTATACCTGGCGTGTTACTGTAAAGCGATTTACAAACATTACCAGGAATAATATCGCCCAGGGCAATTGATTTAATAAGCACATTATCTTTTAAAACCAATAACGAATCGGACCCAAGCCCAACCCACAAAAGATTATCGGCGGTATTAAAAATTACATTCACTTTATAGGTTAATGCTTTGTAAATTTTTCCAAAATAAAAAAGAGAATCCTTATCCCAGCGATATAATCCATCGTTGGAGCCGATGTATATCTGTGCCGTTTGATTAGCACCCAACGCTGTAACACGTTTTGTAATTTTTTCAATTTCTTTGCCGGTTATGCTGTTGTATTTTTGCACAACCGAGTGTGAGCCAAGTATTAAAACAGAATCGTTAAGTTTTAATACGGCTTTTGTAGATGAGTTATCCTGGCCTTCAAAACGATTTTCAACCTGTAGTGTTTTTTTATCCAGTATAAAAGAACCGGTTTGGCAGGATACATAAATCTTGTTTTTTAGTTCTACAATCTTCCTTACAACACCATCCATATTTTTTTCGGGGCTCAGGGCTTTTCTTTTTATATCATACACACCATCATACACAAGCACTTCACCATAATTATTACCAACCATTATTTTTTTATCAATTACTGTAATGGCATTAAAATTTTGTGCAATTACATCGTTAAGTGCCTTATCTGTTATGGTAAAAGAAGAAATTCGTTTTTGCTGAATTTTTACCAGCCCCCTGTCAATAGTAGATATCCAGGTGCTGCCGTTTTTATCTTGCAGCACATTGCGTACGGCTATGTTGTACAGCAAAGGATCTTTTAGTTCCAGAGTAACCGCATCAATAGGATAGGTAGTTCTGTTGTATGTTGTAACGGCCAGGTCTTTACTGGCATTGCAGAAAATACGTATTTTAAAAGGAAAGTTTTTCTCCTGCAAAAACCTTACCTCGCCATCATCATCCACATGATACTTAGATATTTTACTGCCCGAGCTTATGTACAGTGTGTTATCTATATATTCGCTGTAAAAATTTTCATTAGTGAGTGGAAAAGATTTTGTAAACTGATTATTTACAAAAGTTCTGATAGAGTCTGAACTGATTATGAGATATTTTTCAGGCCTGAATTCAATTATTTTTTCTGGAGTCCAGGTTTTTTTTACATTCAGCAAATGTTTAAACGCACTCACTTTTCCGTTTTTGTAAATAAAAAAGTCACGTAGGTTATTGCAGAATGCCACGCCGCCATATTGCAATACGCTTGCTCTGTTAGCATTGCCCAGTTCAATTTTTTGAAGTTCGGGGTCGGTATCTTCGTTTTCAAAACGGTCTTTTATGGGATTGTAATAAGCAGTTGTGCGCCTGAAAGGAGTTACCCACATGCGCTGGCTGCTATCAATAAAAATATCGGTTATCTCATTATCGCTAAGGCCCTGGGCGGTTGTGTAAACTTTAAAATTTTTACCATCAAATTTTGCAAGGCCGTTTTCGGTGGCTATCCATAAAAAGCCATGGTTATCTAAAACAGATTTGTAAATAGAGTTGGATGGCAAGCCATCTTTGGTTGTGTAAAATATGGTTTGGGTTGATTGAGAAAAAGTGGCATTGCTGATAATTATAAAACAGCAGGTAATATATATATGATGAATTAATTTTGGCATTAACCATAAATATAAAAAAAGCGAAGCAATAATGTTGCTTGGCTGTATAAGATGGCTTTTTTATTGTATAAGTGCGTTTATTTTAAACCGGCATATTGAAAAATACTTTTTTAATTAACCACATTGGCTTTGCTTTTGGTAAATGCTTGTATTTATAAAATTTATGCAGGGGTGGCAATGGAAATGCAATTGAAAAATCGAAACTGCTGATCTTACAAAATACGCTGAATTTTTTGCCCCGTTAATTTTATATATTTGCCAACTAAAGATATAATTATGAAGTTTATAGTTTCCTCATCGGCCCTGCTAAAACAATTGCAACAGATCAGCGGTGTAATTAATGCCAACACGGTTTTACCCATACTGGAAGATTTTTTGTTTGAAGTTGAAAAAAACAAACTTACCGTTGTTGCTACCGACCTGGAAACCGTGATGAAGGTACACCTGGATATTGAAGCAAAAGAAAGTGGTAAAGTGTGCATCCCCGCAAAAATTTTGCTGGACTCTTTAAAGAATATTGCTGAGCAGCCGCTTACATTTAATATTGATAAGAATTTTGCGGTAGAAATTACCAGCGATAATGGTAAGTACAAAGTGATGGGCGAAACGCCGGATAATTTTCCCAAAGAACCTGCTGCTGATGATGCCAATGCTTTTACCATGAGTTCATCTGGTTTGGTTACGGCCATTAACAAAGCATTGTTTGCGGTAAGTAACGATGATTTGCGCCCTGCAATGACGGGTGTGTTTTTTGAGCTTGATAAAAAATCAATCACATTTGTTGCAACCGATGCCCACCGTCTGGTGCGTTACACCCGTACAGATGTAACCTGCCCAAATAAAGATTCTTTCATCGTTCCTAAAAAACCTTTAAACTTATTAAAAAGCGCTTTACCTGATAATGATGATGAGCTCAACATTTCTTACAATAGCAATCATTTGTTTGTAAAGCATGGCACCACCGAACTGGTTTGTCGTTTAATTGATGCCCGTTTTCCCGATTACAAAGTGGTAATACCAGTTGATAATCCATACAAAATGACGGTAAACAAACACGATTTTCAAAATGCTTTGCGCCGTGTAAGTGTGTTCAGCAACAAAAGCACCAACCAGGTGGCATTAACCATCAGCGGCAGCGAGTTACAGCTTGCTGCGCAGGATGTTGATTTTAGTTTTGAAGGTAACGAGCGCATGGCCTGCCAGTATGATGGAGAAGATTTACAAATTGCATTTAACGCCCGCTTTTTGATAGAAATGCTGGGCGGTGCCGATACCGGCGACATTAATATGGAACTGAGTACACCAACCAAAGCCGGCATTATTAAACCAACCGAACAAGGCGAAGGGGAAGAGTTACTGATGCTGGTTATGCCGTTGATGTTGAATAATTGATCGCAGATAAATTTGATTATAAAGATTTCGCAGATAAAAAAGCCGGAGCAATTGCTCCGGTTTTTCATTATCCGCATTTTTAAAGCTTGTTCAAACAATCCTTCAATTATCAATTATTTTTATTGAACTTACATCTCTAAACCTACATACCATGTTTTTAATAATCCTCGGCATTATCCTTATAATCGTCAGTTCAGTCATTTTAAAAAACAATCCTGCTTTAATAAAATTTAAACCCATTGGGCGCATTGCTGGTTTCATTTTTATTTTACTGGGCATTTTTAATGCCTGTGTAAAACAGATTGATGCAGGCGAAGTGGGGGTAAAGGTTTTGTTTGGTAGCATACAAAACGATGTAATGGGTAGCGGACTGCATTTTATAAATCCGTTGCTGGATGTAAAAAGATTGGATGTAAAAACGCAAAACTACACCATGAGTGGTGTGCATGATGAAGGCGCTCAATTAGGTGATGATGCCATACGTGTTTTAACAAGCGATGGACTTGAAGTTACCATTGACCTTACCGTTTTATACCGTGTGGTAGCCGGCGATGCCCCCAGGTTATTAAGAGAAACCGGAAATGATTACCGTGATAAAATTGTACGCCCCATTACCCGTACAAAAATCCGTGATAATGCAGTTTATTACCAGGCTGTTGATTTGTTTGGTAATAAACGTGAAGAATTCCAGCAACGCATTTATAAAACTATTGAAGCTGATTTTAAACAACGTGGACTGATGCTGGAGCAATTGCTGGTACGAAATATTACTTTACCCAACTCCGTAAAAGCATCTATCGAAAGTAAAATAAATGCAGAGCAGGATGCAAAAAAAATGGAGTTTGTATTACAAAAAGAAAAGCAGGAAGCAGAGCGCAAACGTGTGGAAGCCCAAGGTATTGCCGATTATCAGCGTATCATCAATACCGGCCTTACCGATCAGCAATTACAATACGAACAGATAAAAGCCATGAAAGAACTTGCCCTTAGCGCCAATGCAAAAGTGATTGTGATGGGCAAAGGTGGCGCACCAATTATTATAGATGGAAAACAATAAACTATGAATTTTAAACAGATAGCAACCTACGATAATTACATGCTGGCCAACATGACCCTGGGCCTGCTTACCGAAAACGATATTAAATGCCAGTTAAAAGATGAGCATATTGTAACCATTGATCCTTTACTTAACCCTGCAGTAGGCGGTATTAAATTATTGGTTGAAGAAAAAGATTTTGACAGGGCCGTTGCCTTAATGAAAGAAGCAGAAAGTGATTACCTGAAAGATATTGTGTGCCCTTATTGTAACAACCAAACATTATCGGTTGAAGAAAAAACAAACAACCCAACCAATTTTTGGGGTAAGTTAAAAAACCAGGTTTTGTTTGGGCAAACATCAACCTACAGCAAAGGATACCGCTGCAAAAACTGCAAAAAATATTTTAGCGAATTGCCGCCGTCTTTTTAATTTCCTGCGGAAATTTTGTTTGCCACAGAAGCACGGAAAAAATACAGGTTCTCTTCAGTTTAATCTGCGTACTGAGCTTGTTGAAGTATTTGTGGCAAAGCCATTTTGCCGAAAGCAATTTTCTTTCTGTGCTTCCGTGACTCTGTGGCAAGATCCTTTTTTGCCGAAGGCAAAACAAAAATTCAGAAAACTATTTCTCAGCCCCAATCGTAATTATTTCGTTTATTTGAGTTATGAAAAAAATTGCCCTGATACCGGCACGCTATGCTGCCACCCGTTTTCCGGCCAAGCTGATGCAGGTGCTGGGCGATAAATCTGTTATTCTTCACACATACGATAATACCGTTGCCACCAAATTATTTGATGAGGTGATGGTGGTTACCGATAGCGAAATCATCTTCAACGAAATAATAAACAATGGTGGCAAAGCCGTATTGAGCATTAAAGAACACGAAAGTGGCAGCGACCGAATTGCAGAGGCTATTACAAATATGGATGTTGATATTGTAGTGAATGTACAAGGCGATGAACCTTTTGTACAAAGAGAACCGCTTGAAAAACTATTGCAGGTTTTTGAAGATGAAAATGTGCAGGTCGCTTCGCTGATGCAGGTTTTACACGAAGAAAATTTTATTGCCGATCCCAATTACGTAAAAGTAGCTGTTGATAAAAACATGAATGCCCTTATGTTCAGCCGCAGCCCAATACCTTATCATCGTGATAAAAATATTACACCCGTTTATTACGAGCATATTGGTGTGTATGCATTTCGCAAGCAGGCCTTATTAAATTTTACTGCGTGGCCAATTACGCCGCTTGAAGCTGCAGAAAAAATTGAATGCCTGCGTTATTTAGAAAACGGTATCTCTTTAAAAATGATTGTTACCGAATACATGGGAGTGGAGATTGACACACCGGAAGATTTGCTGAGGGCAGCTTCACTGCTTAAATAAATTTGCCACAGAAACACTGAAGCACAGAAAAATACAGGTTCTCTTCAATGCTTCAGTGTTTCTGTGGCAATTCTCTTTTTTGCCTAAGGCAAAACCTTTGTGCCTTAGTGCCTTTGTGGGAAATTCCTGTACTTTTGTTCTTCAAAATAATTCTATGGCATTCAGAAATTTTAAAATGGTTGGCTATGTAATTTATGGCCGTGGTTCTTTTAATCAGTTAGATGAGATCATTGCGCCGCATCGCAAAGCAGATGCTCCAATGATTTTTTTAGTAGATCATTTCTTTGAGGGAAAAGAACTTGCCAACCGTGTACCTGCAAAAGGCAACGACAAAATTATTTTTGTAGATGTTACATACGAACCTAAAACAACTTATGTAGATAGTCTGGCCAACCAGTTAAAAGATGAGTTTGGTACCGTGAGCGGAATCATTGGTATTGGTGGTGGCAGTGCCATGGATTTGGCTAAAGCGGTTTCTTTAATGATGAACAATCCCGGCAGCAGCGCCGATTACCAAGGGTGGGACCTGGTGAAAAATGCCGGTGTATATAAAGCAGGCATACCAACTTTGAGCGGCACCGGTGCCGAGGTAAGCCGCACAACGGTACTAACCGGCCCAACAAAAAAGCTGGGTATGAACTCTGATTTTACCCCCTTTGACCAGATAGTTTTAGACCCCGAATTAACAGCCGATGCACCAGCCAACCAACGCTTTTATACCGGTATGGATTGCTATATACATTGCATTGAAAGCCTCAATGGCACTTACTTAAATGAGTTCAGCAAAAGTTATGGCGAAAAAGCTTTGCAGCTTTGCAGAGATGTATATGTAAACAAAGATGGCTGGGATGCGGATAGTGATGATAAACTGATGATGGCATCTTACGCCGGCGGTATGAGCATTGCTTACAGCCAGGTTGGTGTGGCACATGCCGTAAGTTATGGCCTTAGTTATTTGCTGGGCACCAAACATGGTATTGGCAATTGTATTGTGTTTGATAAATTAGAAGAATTTTATCCCGAAGGCGTAAAAGAATTTAAATACATGGTACAGAAAAACAACATTGATATACCACAAAATATTTGCGCCAATTTAAGCGATGAAGATTTTAATAAGATGATTGATGTATCGCTGGGCATGAAACCGCTTTGGGAAAATGCATTGGGTGCAGACTGGGAAAAGCAGATGACGAGGGAAAGGTTGAGGGCGTTGTATGAGTTACTATAGTCTTAAAAATATTTTTTTAAAGATTAATTTTCTCAATAAAACCAATGGCAAAATACCAGGCAAAAACAACCCAAACCGAACTAAGTGTTAAAGACTTTATTAAAAAGATCCCCCACGAACAAAGGCAAAAAGATGCGCTTGCAATTGTGGAAATTATGGAAAAGCAATCTGGCTTTCCTGCAAAAATGTGGGGTCCAGCTATTATAGGTTTTGGCAGTTACCATTATATTTACGAAAGCGGCCACGAGGGCGATGCACCACTGGTTGGTTTTTCGCCACGCAAATCAGAATTTGCTATATATCTTTCATCTGCCTTTGATAAAAGAGAAGAACTATTACAGCAATTAGGTAAACACAAAGCAGCTAAAGCTTGTGTGTACATAAAAAAGATTGAGGATATTAAGGTTGATATTTTAAAAAAGATGATTACAGCTTCTGTTAAGTATTATAAAGCGAAGTATTCTTAAGTGTCGGACCACTACAAACACACCGAAAAATTAAACGATAGCTGAGTAGCGAAAATTCTGAAAATTAAAAACAATTCGTAGTGGCCATACGGCTGCCAAAAAACTTCATCATGAAAAATTTATTTGATAAAGAAGCTTACAAAGAAATTACCAAACGCATCAATACACTAACTCCAAACACGCAGCGCCAATGGGGCAAGATGGATGTAGCGCAAATGCTGGCACATTGTAAAGAGGCATTTAAAGTACCGCTTAGCGATAAAAAAATGCCGAGGATGTTTCTCGGATTATTATTGGGCTGGGCAATCAAGAAAAAATTATACAACACCGAACCCTGGAAACGCAACCTGCCCACAGCGCCCAATTTTATCATTAAAAATGATCGTGATTTTGAAAAAGAAAAACAGGAGTTAATTGACCTTATAGATCGGTTTTATAATGGTGGGCCAGATAAGGTTGGCCGCTTTCCGCATCCCATGTTTGGTACATTTACAACAGAGCAATGGGGCAAAAGCATGTACAAACATGTAGATCATCATTTGATGCAGTTTGGTGTTTAATCAACAGGCCACTACTAAATACGCTGAAAATTTAAAAGCTGGCTGAGTAGCAAAATAAGCTAACGGTTTAGGAACATTTCTTAGTGGCCAGACACCTGGATCAACCGGTTGGCCGCTTCTTCCAACGTATTTTCATTTTTAGAAAAACAAAACCGCAGTACTTTATTATCTGTTTCGTTTTTATAAAAGGAGGATGTGGGAATTGTTGCCACGCCATATTCTTTTGTTAAGCGTATAGCAAAATCTTTTTCGCTTTCATCGGTTATATCGCTGTAACTGTATAATTGAAAATAACTGCCGTAAGATGGTAAGGGCGTAAATTTTGTTTGTTGCATCAGCATTTTAAGATGATCTCTTTTTTGCTGTAGAAAACTACCAAGCTGCAAATAATTTTCTTTCTCTTTTAAAAATGCTGCCAGTGCAAATTGTACCGGGCTGTTGCAGGTAAAGCAATTAAACTGGTGTACTTTTCTAAACTCTTTCATTAATGCAGGCGGGGCAACGCAGTAGCCAAGCTTCCAACCGGTGCAATGGTAAACTTTGCCAAACGAAAAGCAAACAAAACTTCTTTCGTACAAGTCTGGATATCGCAACATGCTTTCGTGCTGCTTGCCATCAAAAATTAAATGCTCATACACTTCATCACTCAAAATAAAAATGCCGGTACCTTTTACAATGTTTTGCAATTGCACAATATCATCTGCACCCAACACCGCACCCGTGGGGTTATGCGGCGTGTTAAGCATAATGAGTTTTGTTTTGGCCGTAATTTTTTGTTTTACAAGTTCCCAATCAATTTTATACTCTGGGTAAACTAATGGAATTAAAACCGGTACCGCTCCGTTAATTTCTATATTGGGTATATAACTATCATAAGCCGGTTCAAAAACAATTACCTCATCGCCGGGTTGCAGTATGGTTGTAAGTGCTGTGTATATGGCGTAAGTACCGCCTGGTGTTATTGTAATTTCTGTATCTGCATTAATAACTCTTGAATAAAGTTCTTCAATTTTTTGGGCCAGTTGCTCCCGTAATGCAGGCAGGCCGTTCATGTGTACATATTGATTATGCCCACCCTGCATGGCTTTGTTCACCAGTGCAATCAGCTCTTCATTCATGGAGTAATCCGGAAAACCCTGGCCAAGGTTAATTGCGTTGTGTTCGTTTGCCAGCACACTCATTACTGTAAAAATAGTGGTGCCAACATTAGGCAGTTTGCTTTGTATGGTTGGTATCAAAAGAGGGATTTTTAAATTTGCTTACAGATATTTTTCGCCCTTGTTTCTTTTTATTTCTGCTACATATTCTTTTATATCCTGTTCGTTTTCTTTTTTACAGATGAGTAAAACATCTTTGGTATCCACCACCACAAAATCATCCAGCCCCTGCAGCACCACTAACTTTTTATTATCTGCATGCACAATATTGTTGGTGGCATCTATCACCATTACCTGGTTGCCAACAACGGCATTTCCCAGATAATCTTTCTCCAGGTTATCGTACGTACTTGCCCAGGTTCCCAAATCGCTCCACCCGAATGATGATGGAATGATATATACATTATCTGCTTTTTCCATCACCGCATAATCAATTGAAATATTGATGCACAACGGGTAAATCCTTTCAATAGCCTGCGCTTCTTTTTTTGTGTTGAAGTGGTTTTTCTCTGCTTCAAAAACTTCTGCCAGTTCGGGCAAATGTTTTTCAAATGCCTTAATAATATTTTTTACCTGCCATACAAATATGCCGGCATTCCATAAAAAATCGCCGCTTGCAATAAATGTTTTTGCCAGTTGATGATCGGGTTTTTCGGTAAAGGTTTTTACTTTATAAACATTTTCACTTACCGCATGTGGCTCGTATTGTATATAACCATAGCCCGTGTTGGGATGCGTGGGTTTTATACCGAGTGTTATCAATCCTTTAATATGCGATGTAAACTGCAGGGCATCTTTACAAACTTTTTCAAAAGCCGGTTCATCGGTAATAATATGATCGGCCGGTGCACAAATTAAATTCGCATTTGCATTTAGTTGATGCAGTTTGTAGGAGATATACGCAACGCAGGGTGCGGTATTTTTTCTTGAAGGTTCGCAAAGAATATTAGCAGCAGGCAGTTCGGGAAGTTGCTTTGCAACAATGTCTTTATATTGCTCAAACGTAATAATGTAAATATTTTCGGCAGGTACAAATTTTACAAAACGGTCGAAGGTTGCTTGTATTAAGGTACGGCCTGTATTTAAAATATCGAGGAACTGTTTTGGTAAATCTGTACGGCTTATGGGCCAAAAACGGCTCCCAATGCCCCCGGCCATAATGGCTACGTAATTATTTTTGCTCATGTTTAGTTATATAATTCCTTCTTTCACCAAGTCGTGTAAATGTATAATTCCTCCATACTTATTTTTATCTTCAACTACCAATTGACTGATATTGTGTTTACGCATTTCATCAAGCGCATATATTGCAAGCACATCTGCCGCAATTGTTTTTGGGTGGCTGCTCATAATATCATTTGCATGCAGGTTTTCAAATGAATCTGCTTTTTCCAGCATCCGTCTTAAATCTCCGTCGGTTATAATGCCAAGAATATTTTCATCATCATCAACAACAACAGCAGCGCCCAATCTTTTTTGAGTCATCTCAATAATCACTTCTTTTATGGTTGCTGTTGGCAAAACTTTGGGCTTGGCATTTTGTGCAGCAAGGTCATCTACCCTTAAATATAATTTTTTGCCCAGCGTGCCGCCGGGATGATATTTTGCAAAATCGTTACTGCTGAACTCTTTTAATTCCATTAGGCAAACAGCCAACGCATCGCCCATTACCATTTGTGCTGTGGTGCTGCTTGTTGGTGCAAGATTAATGGGGCAGGCTTCCTGCTCAACAGTTGTGTTTAAAACAATATCGCTGTTGAGTGCTAAAAAAGATGCGGTGTTACCAACCATGCCGATCAGTGTATTTCCAAAGTTTTTTACAAGAGGGGCAAGCACTTTTATTTCGGGACTGTTTCCGCTTTTGCTTATCACCAAAACAATATCATCGGTTTGTATCATGCCCAAGTCGCCGTGTATAGCATCGGCAGCATGCATAAATACAGCAGGGGTTCCGGTACTGTTTAATGTGGCAACAATTTTTTGGGCAATGATGGCACTCTTTCCTATTCCACTAACAATTAACCTTCCTTTGGATGCAGCAATTACAGAAACCGCCTTTACAAAATCATCATCAATAAATGATTTTAGTCCACTGATTGCATTGGTTTCCAATTCAATGGTGCGTAATGCAAGCGGTATAATTTTTTTTGTATTCATCAGTAAAGCGCAAACCTACTTTAAATCAGTCATAATGCAAAGAAGATGGTATGTAGTAATAATGCCACACGTTTTAAGATAATAATTTTACAAGTTGTTTTTTGTATTTTAAGTTAATTTGTTTATCTTAAATGATTGAACTGGTTTATAGTTAAATCCAGAAAAGATAGATTGGGTTTGATTTTGCAGCGTTTTTAAATTAACTTCGCTGCCCTTAAAAAAGCATGAGTACAAAAATATAAAATACAAATATCCCTAACACAAAATTATGGCCAAAACAAAATCCAACTCAAAAGATCCAAAACCAAAAATTGCAATTAAAGCTGCATTAAAAAACCAGCCCGATCTGGCAACACAACTTCAGGAACAATTTGGATTTGATGGTTTTAAAGGTCCCCAGGAAGAAATTATTGAAAGCTTGCTGAACGGTAACGATACATTTGTAATTATGCCAACCGGTGGCGGTAAAAGTTTGTGTTACCAGTTACCAGCCATGATAAGCGAAGGTGTGGCCATTATTGTTTCTCCTCTTATAGCATTGATGAAAAACCAGGTTGACCTGGTACGCAGTTACAGCAGTAAAGATAATGTGGCACATTTTTTAAACAGTACGTTAAACAAGGGCCAGCAAAAAATTGTAAAGGATGATCTTACAACGGGTAAAACAAAAATGCTTTATGTGGCTCCCGAAACCATGACCAAGGAAGAAAATATTGCTTTTTTTAAAGAGCTTAAAATTTCTTTTTTTGCAGTAGATGAAGCACATTGCATTTCTGAATGGGGGCACGATTTCAGACCAGAGTACAGAAGGTTACGTGAGATGATGGACCTGATTGATGAAACCATACCGGTAATTGCATTAACTGCAACCGCCACACCAAAAGTACAGAGCGATATTGTAAAAAATCTTGGATTGCGCAAAGCAAAAATTTTCATCTCGTCTTTTAACAGGCCAAATTTGTATTACGAAATACAGCCTAAAATAAATCTCGATCAAACCAATAAAAGTATCGTTCGTTTTATACAACAGCATAAAGGTAAAAGCGGCATCATATATACACTCAACCGCAAAACAACCGAAGAGCTTGCAAAAATGCTGATGGCAAATGGTATAAAAGCCGTGGCTTATCACGCAGGCCTGGATAGTAAATTACGTTCCGAAAGACAGGATCAGTTTTTAAAGGAAGATGTAGATGTAATTGTTGCTACCATTGCATTTGGTATGGGTATAGATAAACCCGATATTCGTTTTGTTATCCACTACAATATCCCAAAATCAATAGAAAATTATTACCAGGAAACCGGCCGTGGTGGGCGTGATGGCATGGAAGGAAAATGTATTCTTTATTACTCTCATAAAGATGTTGCCAAGCTGGAACATTTAATGAGAGATAAACCACTTAGTGAAAGAGAAGTGGGTGCACAGTTAATAAACGAAACAGTTGCTTACGCAGAAAGCAGTGTTTGCCGCCGTAAAATATTACTGCATTATTTTGGTGAGCATTACGATGATAAAAAAAGCTGCGGCCATTGTGATAACTGTTTAAACCCCAAAGAAAAAATTGAAGCTAAAGATGATGCTGTTACAGTTTTAAAAATTGTAAAGGCTTTGGGCGAACAGTTCCCTGTTGAATATACATTGCTTATACTTGCAGGCAAAGCAACTCCAGCCGTAAAAATGTACCGCCACGAGGAGCTTGATGTTTTTGCAAGCGGTAACGATAAGGAAAATCATTTTTGGAACAGCCTGATACGCCAAATGTTGCTGGCTGGTTTAATTGAAAAAGATATTGTTGAGTATGGCTTGTTGAAACTTACAAAAGCCGGCATCGCCTTTTTAAAAAAACCCACAACATTTAAAATTGCATTAAATAATTTGTTTGAAGAAGCAAATGCCGATGATGAAGAAACCGAACAGGCTGCAGAAGAATTAGCAGCTGCCGACGAAAAATTAATGCTGTTGCTTAAAGACCTGCGAAAAAAAGTAGCCAAAGAAAAAAACCTGCCACCGTTTGTTATTTTTTTAGAAAACAGTCTGGAAGATATGGCCACCATGTTTCCCACAACTATGGCCGAGTTGGAAAAAATAAGCGGGGTAAGCAAAGGAAAAGCACTACGCTATGGCAAGCCTTTTTTAGATGTGATTACCAAATACGTAGAAGAAAATGATATTGTACGGCCCGATGATTTTGTGATGAAGAGTGTAGTGAACAGAAATAATAATAAAATCTTCATCATACAGAATATTGATAAAAAAATCCCTTTGGAAACGGTTGCCAAAACCCGTGACCTGCGTATTGATGAACTTTTAGAGGAAATGGAAACCATTGTTGCAAGCGGTACCAAGCTAAACCTGGATTATGCCATTGACGAAATGGTGGATGAATATGAGCAGGACGAGATAATGGATTATTTTAAAAGTTGCGAAACTTCTTCACTGCAGGTTGCACAAGAAGAGCTGGCCGACAGCAATTTTAACTGGGAGCAGTTAAAGCTAATGCGTATTAAGTTTTTATGCGAATACGGGAATTAATGGAATATTTAAGATTGAATATTTAATATTTGGCAGAAACCCTTATTTTTGCAACCCGATTTCGAAATTCAACATTCCATGTTCGATATTCGATATTCAAGGAGGTGCGGTAGCTCAGTTGGTAGAGCAAAGGACTGAAAATCCTTGTGTCGCCGGTTCAATCCCGGCCCACACCACAAAGACTCAGAGAAATCTGGGTCTTTTGAATTTAAGCCATTTACATTTTAACGGGAATACAGCAACGTGACTGAAAATCCTTGTGTCGCCGGTTCAATCCCGGCCCACACCACAACAACCCTAACAGAAATGTTGGGGTTTTTTGTTTTTAGAAAACTAACCGCCTTTTACCATTGCCTTAAATCTTATCTCTGTTTTACATTATTAACAAGAAATTAAAGTCTCTATTTATTACATTTCCTACAAATCAGCATCAAACTTATTGAGCAATATTAAAGCTCAAAAAAAATGAACTACAACGCTACCTACCTCGAAATTTTATTACTATGCAACAGCAGCTATTTTAAAAGAGATTGGGTTGAACTGAAAGAGAATAAAAACGATAAACAACTTTCGCAGAAAGAGCAATTGGTTCAGCTTTGCTGGAATGGAATACTTAATGAAGTGATACCCGAGATAATGGAAAAAAGAAAAGATAGAAAGGATCTTACGCTTTGGGAGATTAATGAATCGGGCAATATGCTTGATCTTCGATATGGTAATTTTGATCAGGTAATAAATGACAAGTGGTCCATCAACCCTTACCTTTATTTAACCTTTGCCTGCGCCAATTAAACTATAGCCTTTTAAGCGGTTCAAGCAATGCTTCCAGTCCGTTGATCTTTATCTCGTATAAAGTTTGCAGCAACATGCCCAGTTTACCTTTTGGAAAACCCTTTTGCTGAAACCATTCCAGGTAAGATACCGGCAGATCGCACAAAACTCTGTCTTTGTATTTACCAAAAGGCATTTTCATTTTTACAAGTTGAAGTAATAATTCTGGGTTGGGTTTATTGGGTTCAGTCTCCATAAAAAAAAATCGGTTAGGCAATAAAAATATAACAAGTGGTTATGCACACAATATCGCTATTAATCCACTATTCAATAATAATGGTTAATTATCTTTTTTAATAGTGAATGCTTTTATACATTTACTTGATAGAAATGCTTGCTAAAAATAAAATAATTTATTTTAAACTTTTACGGGTAATTACCATCTAAAAAAGCATGATAAAAACTTCTGTTTCTGCCCCATCCACGCAAGTTATCAGTAATCACATTGTTGCAAATGTTTTACTCAATAACCAAACCAATCAAAAAGCTTTATTTGCGGCTGTTGCTTTTCAAGCCGGCGATGTGATCACAAAGTTTGCAGCAAACAAAATTCAGAAATACGCAACCTACTTAACCGTGCAAACCGGTAACAACAGGCATATTACGCTTAAACCGGAGTTTTTACAATATATAAATCACAGTTGCTCACCTACGGTGTTCTTTAATACCACAAGCATGGAACTGGTTTGTTTACAAGCGTTGCAGCCTGGTGACGAGTTTACATTTTTCTATCCATCTACCGAGTGGGAAATGGCACAACCATTTGTTTGCAACTGCGGCAGTGCTGCATGTTTACAGTTAATAAACGGTGCTTCGCATCTTTCTGTTGAAACACTTTCAAAATATAAACTAACCGATTTCATCAGGCAGCAGGTAAAACAAAAATTATCCCTGTAGCCGCCCATTAAATTCTATGGCTGCATTAAAACCTTTACGGTCTTCTTTTACAAATCATCAAATTAAAGTTTGGGTACTGGCACCGCTTTTAGAAACCAACGATGCCAATATTGATTACTATTACGATTTTACACAAAGCATTGCCGAGTACGAAAAAACTTTTGCCGAGCTGGGTGTTGAGTGGCAATGGCAACCGGTTACTATAAAAGATTATGCAGAAGTTATTGAAACAATCGCCAAGGAAAAAGACTTTGCCCATAAAACGCCAGTGGTTTTTAATTTATGCGATGGGGATGAGGTTAACGGCACACCTGGTATTTCGGTTATAAAATTATTAGAAGAAAAAGGATTAATCTACACCGGATCGGATGAATACTTCTACCGCATCACCACATCTAAAATACCCATGAAAAAGGCTTTTGATAAAGCCAGTGTGCCTTCGGCCAAATGGAAAGCCATTGATAATAAAAATGATATTGAAAACATTTTTGAAATGCTCGGTACGCCAGTAATTATTAAACCTTCTATCTCCGGCGGAAGTATGGGAGTGGGAATTAAAAATGTGGTTAATAATCAAGCTGAATTAGAAGAGCAGGTAAATAAAATGTTTGAAGGATACCGTGGGTGGGATTTGGCAGCGGATGGATTGATTGCCGAATCATTTATTACCGGTCCGGAGTTTACGGTGATGATATCAGGCTCGTACAACAATCCAAAAGCAGCAAAAATATATACGCCCGTAGAAAGGGTTTTTCATGCATCCTTGCCGGAGCAGGAAAAGTTTTTATCCTTCGACAGGCTTTGGGAAATTTACGAAGATGAAACACCCATGCCCAACGAAGCTAATTTTTATGAATATGCTTTACCCGATGCTTCGTTGATAGATGAAATAAAAAAGATAAGCTGGGATGCATTTGTTGCCTGCAAAGGTTGCGGCTACACCCGTGCAGATATAAGGATGGATAAAGAAACCGGCAAATTATATATGCTTGAGGTTAATGCCCAATGCGGTTTAAGCGAAGATGAAAATTATACATCCATTGGTGCCATTCTTCGCTTTAGCGATGTAAGTTTTACCGAACTCGTGGCCGAAATTATTAATGATGCATTCAGCCGCCTGAGTGCAAGCCAATTAAAAAGGCGTATTGCATAAGCAGACTACCACATGGAAAACCCACAAAACCAAAACCAATCTCCGCTTAGTTCTTCGCCCAACTCCCCCTTTAGGGGGTCGGGGGGTTCTGGGTCGCTCCGGTTCTGTGTCCTCCAACCCGATTACTCCACATCCGATGTTGATTATAAAAATTACGATCCGCCACGGGATATCAGCCATTTAATGCCCGAAGCAACATTTGATCACGTGTTACTCAATAAATTATCTACCTACAAACAACTGAAAGAACTTAAAAAAAAGAACTACGATGTTTTTGTAAATCTTTGCGAAGGTTACCTGGAGTGGAGTGTTCCATCCATTGATGTAATTTATTTTATGGAGCTGCTCAATCTTCCTTTTACAGGGCCAACATCTTTGTTATACGATCCGCCAAAAGATTTGATGAAATATGTGGCTTATGTTGCCGGTATTAAAACGCCTGCATTTGCATTGATCGAAACGTTGGATTGCCTGGAGAAAAATTGTTCTCACTTACAATACCCGCTCTTTGTTAAGCCAGATAAAGCAGGCGATAGTTTGGGTATTGATCAGCATTCGTTGGTAAATAACAAAGAAGATCTGCTGCAAAAATGTAGTGAGATATTAGACGAATACGGACCATTGCTTGTTGAAGAATATATACAGGGAAGAGAGTTTACCGTAATGCTGGTTGCCAATGCCGATGATGAAAAAACCTGCACGGTTTTTAAACCCATCGAATATATTTTTCCCGAAGGGTTTGCATTTAAAACCTATGCTTTAAAAACATCGGAGCTTCATCCCGAAGCAAATATACCCTGCAGCGACCCTGTTTTAGAAGCTCAGTTAAAAGATGCCGCCCTGCAAATCTTTCAAGGTTTTGGCGGGGCCGGTTATGCCCGGCTCGATTTTAGGGTGAACGCCCAAAACGAAATCTTCTTTCTGGAAATAAACTTTACCTGCTCGGTTTTTTATAAAGATGGCTACGAAGGCTCGGCCGATTATATTTTAAAAGCCGATGGCATTGGCCAGGCTGGTTTTCTTAAAAAAATAATTGAAGAGGGAATAGCCCGCCACCAACGCAGCCAGAAAAAATACAGGATGAAGGGTAATGCTATTGCCGGTTATGGTATTTATGCAACCCAAAATATGACAGCTAAAACATTGATTTTTAAAGGAGAAGAGATGGCACAGCGCATTGTAACCCGCAGTTACGTGGAGCGTTACTGGAATGTTAAGGAAAAAGAAACTTTTAGAAAATACGCTTATCCGCTTAGTAAAGAGGTATTTTTGCTGTGGGATAATAACCCGGCAAACTGGGCACCACAAAATCACAGTTGCGATCCAAATACCGCTTATGAAGGCTTAAATGTAGTGGCTTTGCGCAATATTCAGCAGGGCGAAGAACTAACCCTCAACTACGCCAGCTTTCTGGATGAACATATGGAGCCCTTTAACTGCCGCTGCGGTGCAGCTAATTGTTGTGGCCTTGTTACCGTAATTACCCATAATTCGGTAACAGAAAGAGAAATCCATCGCAACGATTAAACCCGCCAGTATTTCCCCGGTCTTACTAACCACCCATTACGTTCTCCCTTTAATCGGGGTTTTTTAACTAGCTGATGCGCCTGCGCATCAAAACAACAGTACTATGTCGAAGTTTCAAATTTTACGCAACCTGATGATGAAGCATAAATATCAGTTGATATTTACATACACTTTGTTCTCTTTGGAAATGCTGGGCAGCCTTTTGCGTTTTTATTTTTTTGGCGAAGCTATTAACGACCTGATAAAAGGAAGTTACAACGGCCTGATTGTGCTTACACTTGTTCACCTGGCTTACCTGGTAATTGGTACCATACGCCACATGTTTGATACCCGTACTTATACCGCCATTTATACATCGTTAGTTACCAAATTTTTAAGCCGTCGTTACTTAAAGAACGATGTTTCTAAATTAAGTGCCCACAGCAACCTGGCCCGTGAGTTTGTTGATTTTTTAGAACACGATGTAGTGTATGTAATAGAAGCTGCTTATAATATTCTGGGTTCGCTCATCATTTTATTCTTTTACGATAAAACAGTGGTACTCATCTGCCTCAGCATTATGATACCGGTTATTATCATCAGCATGATGTATGGCAAAAAAATGATGCGGTTAAATAAATATAAAAATGATGAGTTAGAGAAACAGGTTGATATCATAAGCACGGGTAACAACCACATCATACGCCATCACTATAATAATTTACGCAAATGGCAGATACGCATTTCGGATAAAGAAGCCTGGAACTTTGGTTTTATGGAGATAATGGTATTGCTGGTAATTGCAGTTTCGTTAGTTGCCAGTAAAAATCTGCATAGCACTACCATTATGGCTGGCAGCCTGTTTGGAATTTACAGTTATATTTTAAAATTTGCTTCGGGGTTAGATACGATACCTTATACTTTGCAGCGCCTTTCATCTTTAAGCGATATTACAAGAAGGATTGAGTTGGAGGCGGATGATATGCCGGCGGAAGAAACAGTTCATCCTGAACAAACTAAAAATGAACTTGAAAATTTTAGAATGTTAACTGGGGGCCATACTGCAGAGTTATCGGTTTAAATACTTCAATACAACGCTAACTCTTTATTCAAATTCAATTTTGCCTGCGCTTCAAACTGTTCAAAAAAGATCTCCGTTTTAAATATTGGTTCCATATTTAAAAAGTGCTGCAGTACTTTTTTTCTGCCAGGTTTATAAATCACAGTGGCATACATTGTATATTCCTTTCTTATCATTTTAAAGTAATCTTCATACAAATCCCAATCGCTTCCTAAAATACTAAGGTCTGCATCGGTAAAATAATTCACATCCATTATTGCAGATGTTGCATGAGATTTAGTTGCTAAAATCTGTTGCCTGGTTTGTTCAATTGTTTCATCAGGTACGTTAATTTCTTTCATAATTTTTTCGGCAAGCCTGGCACTTTTTTCTTCGTTATCAGTTTTAATTATGGTGTAAAATATATCGTGATAATAAAGGGCAAACAGGGTTGCATCCCAATTATTAATTTGCTCTTTAACTGTTAATAGCTGTTGCAATAAATGTTGAAGGTGCAATAAATTATGATAGTGTCTTTTGTTTCTGCCATAAGCAATTTCAATTTGTAACCATAAACCACCAGCCGTGTGGGTATTGGTTGTGTATCTGTTTATCAGTTGTATAAATGTTGCTTCAAGCATAAAAATTAGTTTACGATTGGTGTATTTTTTTTACGGTTTTTCTCCGTGGGGCAGTATAAATATACTTTCAATTATTTTGGGCGGCACAAAAACAAAGCGGTTTAGGCCGCTGCAAATTGTAATAGTACAATAATATACTTATTATTTACTGTGGCACACCTGCTTCATAAAAATACAATAAGTCTTATCTGCCGCTGCACAGCTGCTTCAAACTTTCTGGTACTTATTATATATTACCGCACATCTGCGGCATAAAAATATGATAAGTAATATATACTGTAGCACAGCTACTTTAAACTTTCCGGTACTTATGAAATGTTGCTCGGCATAGCGGCATATTTTCAGGTACTTATTATATACTGTTTTGCACCCACTGCTTATTATTTCATTACTAATTATGCAGCAGGTATTGCAAGTTTTCACTTTATTATATACATTTATCATGTAAATAACCTGCCTATGCCCCGTTTTAATAAAATGCTGGCTAATGTTAGCAAGCCCATACCTCATAATGGCCAGCTATTGGCCCAGGTAATGAATAAAAGAATGATAACGGTGCCAAAACTGGCCCATAAAATGGGCATTGCGCCCAACGGCATCAGGCAATATTGCAAACTACCCTCGCTACATGCGGCATTATTGTGGAAGCTGGGCGAAATTTTGCAGTTCGATTTTTTAGCGGCGCTGTCTAAAGAATTTCCCTTGCAAAGCCCATCCGAAAAAGAGCTGGAGCTACAGCAACAAATCGCCGATCTTAAAAAAGAGAATGAGATCTATCAAAAAATACTAACGGGTAAATTGGGGCAGTAAATGTTGTTATCACGTAATGATAAAAATAATTTTGTAGTAACTTTAGTAAAAAGAAAAAAATGAGTTTACAATACCTGCAGGATAATAATGGCAATACCACAGCCGTAGTTGTGCCCATTGAAGAGTGGAACAGGTTTACCGAAAAATATAAAGACCTGGAAGAACTACCTCAATGGCAAAAAAACATTATTGATCAACGGCTTGATCTTATTAAAAATCATCCGGAAGAGCTGGTGCCATTAGACGATTTTATGAAAGAACTGGATACTGATAAATCCTTTTAAAAATTATTATATTTTACCTGGTGCCCGGCAAGAATTCAGAGAAGCCAAAAAATGGTATGCCTCCAGAAAGGAAAAGGATTAAGCAACAGATTTGCAAAGGCCGTTAAAGAAACTATTCAACAGATACTTAAAAAATCCGGGAGTTTATGCTGTACGTTATAAAAATGTACGCATTGCTCACACAGCAACTTTTCCCTATGCTATTCATTTTTTTAGCCGAAAATGAAACCATTATTATTACAGCGATTATTTACGATAGAAGAGATCCGTCCATAACTCAAAAAAGGGTATAGTATTACAAAAAAATACTGGCTGGCAGATTGAAGCTATAATTAAATTACGCCAAAAACCTGCCCGCCAGTACTTATAATTTTAATAAACAAATTACTTTTTCATAATTACCCCGCAGCCAATTCTGGAGCCAGAGTTGCCCGCCGGTTGCGATGTATAATCATCCATACCGCTGTGTACAATAACAGAGCGGTTTAAAATATTTGTTTTTTCATCGCCACCCAGCGTCCATAAATCAGTTTCCAGTTCCATGGTTCCTTTGCCTTGTGCATCTAAACTTATATTGCCAATATCGCCACTGTGGAAATTTGCACTGCCCCATTTGCCATGTTGTTGGTTGGTGGGGTTCCAGTGGCCGTGGGCCATTTTACCCATATCGCCGCAGTCGCCCATTTCGTGTAAATGCACCGCCACGCTTTTATTGGCCAGCATGGGCACGGTAATATTGAAATTCATTTTTACTTTCCCGTTCTGCACCATAAACTCCACAGTGCCGGTAAGTGCGGTATCTTTAGTGGTGGCCGATAAGGTGGCCATAGCACTGGCTGCCAGGTCGGACTTTACTTCCGTGTTTTCTGTTGTGGTTTGGGTTTCTGCTTGCTTTTTTTCGTTGTTACAGGCAACAAAAAACAAGGTAGCCAGCATTACACTGCCGTAAGCAAATAACTTTTTAATCTTTTTCATTTTGGTAAATTTTAAGGTAGATAAATTTGTTTTTATGTAAACAACAAAAACAATGCCCTTAAAAACTGAAGGGCTTTTTTACCGGATGATGGTAACCGATCCCTGCTCTTCTCTTTTAATACTACCCTTGTAAGTAAAAGTTGCAGCCCACACATAACTGCCGCTTAGTTGTTTGCCTTTGTAAAAACCATCCCATCTATTTAAGGGGTTACGGGTGTAAAAAATAAGCTCGCCATAGCGGTTGTAAACCAGCAGCAGGTAATTGCTTACGGCAGCTATATTGCCCAGCACACCAAAGCTAGGGTTGTTGGCATCGCCGTTGGGTGTAAATGCATTAGGGAAATATACATCGCCGCAACTGCCAGCAGCAGGTTCGTTAATTTGTACTGATTGTGAAGCAATACAACCGCCGGAATTATCGGTTGCTGTAACGGTATAAATGCCTGCGGCAAGATTGGTGGCTGTTGCTGTGTTTTGCACCGGCACCGTGTTCCAGCTATAGGTAAACGGTTGGTTTCCGCCCGTTGCCAGTGCTGTTGCACTGCCATCTTTATCGCCAAAACAGGTTGCATCTTTTTTATTGGTAATAGCAACGGTTGGTATAGCTGCGGTAGCAATCTTTACCATAATATCTTCCTTACAACTTTTGCTATCTGTAACTGTAACAATATAGTCGCCGGGTGTAAGGCCGCTGGCGGTTGGCCCATTACCGCCAGATGGCGACCATGCGTATGTATAAGGCGGAGTGCCGCCACTTTCTGTTATTGTTGCCGTGCCGGTTGTAACTCCGCAGCCGGGCTGAATAATATTTGTTGTATGAGTTAATGCAGATGGCTCTGTAATAATAGCTGTGGCAGTTGTAGTACAACTGTTATTAGCATTAACGGTAACAATATAGCTACCGGCTTTTAAACCCGTGGCGGTTTGCGTTGCTTGAACAGGTGTTGTGTTCCAACTATAAAAAACCGGTACTGCTGCAGCAGGTATTACTATAGCTGTTGCGGTGCCGTTATTATCAGCAGCACAATTATTATTGGTTACCGATGTTGTTACACCAAGTATATTTATGGGTTGAGGATATACAAATGTAGATGGTGCATTATCCGGACCGGTTGCTGTTAAACTAACCGTGTAACTGCCCGGTGCGCTAAAAATATGTGTTGGGTTTGTTTGGGTAGATGTGTTGTTTGAGCCCGATGCAAGATCTCCAAAATTCCAACTACTTGCCGGGCAAAGTGCCGATGTATTATTGAATGTAACTGTTGTACTGTTTACGCAGGAGTATGTAAACGATGCATTGTTTGCTGGAGCTTCGCCAATTTCAATATCATCTACCGCAAAGCCATCATAAGCATTGCAGGATGTGCCTGCTCCAAAAATAAAACGGAAAATAACGTTGGGTACACCCGACAGGTTGGGCATTGTATGTTGGGCATTTACCCATTGGCCGCTACCGCCACCAACTACACAGGCTCCGCTTATTGAGCCGGACCATCCGTTCCGGGGGTTTGCTAATGGGGATAAAAATTGTACCGTAGCGGTATTAAACCAGTTGCTGTTTAAGCAATTGGGGGTTTCTGCTGCTGAACCCACATTTGCCCAAGTAGCTCCCAGATCGGTAGAGTATTGGAAGCCTGCGCCGTCAAATCCTTTCTCTGTTTCCCAAAAAACACTAAAAGAAATATATGGATGTTGTACCGCAGTAAAATCAAAACAGGGGCTTTGCAGCCACGATCTTTCTCCGTTATTATACACACTTCCGGTAAGCCCGCCTACAATCCAGCATTTGCTACTGCCATTGGCCGCACCGGTAATTACAGTTTTATTGGGTGTGCCCCAGGCCCAATCGCTGGCGGTGCCGCCGGTTGTCCAGTTGCCATTGGTTGCCTCAAAACCTTCGGTGTACGGAAAAGTATTTATGGGCGTGGCGCATTGTGCATTGGTTTTTTGCACAAAGCAAAGCATCATTGCACCTGAAAAAATAAATGCTGCGGTTCTGTTTAAAAGCAATCTCAAATTCATTAATTAATCTGCAAAAATACAGTTTTGCCACGGAAGCACAGGAACACGGAAAAGAATTTGCATACGGCAAAAAGAAGCTTGCCACGGATTGCACACCTGCCCGTTCGTTCAGGCGGGGATTAACACGGATTTGTTTGCAAGTCCACAAGATCATGATGACAGATTATGGAATATGAAAAAGAAAAGAACTTGTATTTACTTCTGTGCCTCTGTGGCAAACCCTTCTTGCCGCAGGCAAGATCAATCTTCGTTCTTCTTCACAATCAAAAACCAATTGTTCTCCAGTGGCAAATAGCCATACTCATAACAGTAAAAGTAATTTTTGTCGGTTTTAGTGGTATATATATGTGTGTGGTATTTAAACTGAAATCCTTTTTCAATCAGTTTATCCCGGCTGGCTTTTGCGGTTGCGTCACCATCAGGCAGCAGGCTTTCCAATATGCGGCGGTTTTTACCCAGTGCGTTATTTATGTTACGGATGTTATTGTTTGCGGCGCTTTTCAGCTCGTTATTATAAGCTGCCCGGCAATAATCATCGCAAAATTTTTTATCGCTGCGGCCTTTTACGGGCTTTTCACAAAAAAGGCAGGTTTTGGTTTCTTTTTCTTGTAACATAGTGCAGATAAGGGTTTTGACATATTAAATATACAAAACATTTCCGGTACAACCGTTTACATACGCTTATATAGGTAAGTAAAGGGATAATCTCCGGCTATCGCTTTTTGGCAACCGCATCTTTGCATTGTCAATCGAAACAAAACAAACAAACCCGGTTGATTGAAATAAATTAAAAACCGCACGGCTATAAAACATCAGCACGGCACAAAACGAAAAAACATGTACGCATTAAAAAACAAAGTTCAACTGATTGGTAACCTGGGCAACGCACCAGAAGTAAAAACAACCGAAAGCGGTAAAAAGCTGGCCCGTTTCAGCGTGGCTACCAACGAAAGTTACCGCAACGCCAAAGGCGAAAAAGTAACAGAAACTACCTGGCACAATGTAGTTGCCTGGGGTAAGGTAGCTGATATTGCCGAAAAGTATTTGAACAAGGGAAGTGAGATTGCCATTGAAGGTAAATTAATCAACCGCAGCTACACCGATAAGGATGGTAATAAAAAGTACATCACCGAAGTACAGGTGAATGAACTTTTAATGCTGGGAAGTAAAGCAGAAGTATCTGCTTAAGCACTAAGAACGCCGGTTAACTTTTCAACCGGCGTTCTTTTCTTATTATCTCCTCTTACCTTTATTGCAATGCAAACAATAGATCGCAACGAAATATTCGACCTGGCTTATCGTTTTGTAACCGAAACCAGCGAAAACATTTTTCTGACCGGTAAAGCCGGTACAGGTAAAACCACTTTTTTAAAATACCTGAAAGAAAACGCCAGCAAAAATATTGTGGTAGCTGCCCCAACAGGTGTTGCAGCTATTAATGCCGGCGGCGTTACGCTACACAGCTTATTTCAGTTACCCTTTCATCCGTTTTTGCCCACCAGAAATCATAAAGACGAATTGCTGGCTAAAATAAGATACAATAAGCAACGCCAGGATTTACTTCGCAAAATGGAGTTGCTGGTAATAGATGAAATAAGTATGGTGCGTTGCGATGTGATGGATGCTATTGATACCATTTTAAAAAGTATTCGTCGTAATTATGATACTCCTTTTGGCGGCGTGCAATTATTATGCATTGGAGATTTGCACCAGTTGCCACCGGTTGCACAAAACCAGGAGTGGAGTATTTTGCAGGAATATTATACAACGCCGTTTTTTTTCGACAGTATTGCTATTAAAGAACAAATGCCTTTGCTGATTGAACTGAATAAAATTTACCGTCAAAAAGAAGATTCATTTGTGCGCCTGCTGAATAAAGTGCGCAACAATCAAATGGACGCCGATGACTTTGAAGACCTGCACTTGCGGTATGATCCGTTGTTTTCGCCCATGCCCGGCGAAAAATATATTACACTCACATCGCACAATAAACAGGCTGCAGAAATTAATCAGAACAAAATAGAGAATTTATTTACATCTGCGTTTACTTTTAAAGCAGAGATAGAAGAAGATTTTCCGGAACATGTTTACCCTGCCGAAGCCGAGTTGCTTTTAAAAGAAGGTGCACAGGTAATGTTCTTAAAAAACGATATTGTAGCTAAAAGATATTTTAACGGAAAGATCGGTGTGGTTAAGCTATTGGAGAAAGATAAAATTACCGTGGATTGCGATGGTACCGAAATTGAAGTAGGAAAAGAAACCTGGGAAAATACCCGTTACACTTTAAACCGCACCGATGGTAAGCTGGAGCAGGAAACCCTGGGTACATTTACACAGTATCCTTTACGGCTTGCATGGGCAATTACCATTCATAAAAGCCAGGGGCTCACTTTTGAAAAGGTAATGATTGATGCCGGAGCTTCTTTCAGCAGCGGGCAGGTGTATGTGGCACTAAGCCGCTGTACCAGTTTAGAAGGTATTGTGTTGCTGAGCAAACTTTCTTCCACAACACTTTTTAGCAACGATCATGTAATCAAGGGGCAGCAATCATTAACACACAAAGGTTCCCTTGCAGAAAGATTTACCGGCGCCAGGCAAGTTTTTACGCAACAGCTCATCAGCGAAATATTTTCATTTAATGATGTTGAAATTGGTATTGCTTTGTTGCTGCACCATATTACACAGCAGCAGGATAAATTAAATGCCGAAAGTTTACAGTGGATAGAAAACATCAAACAACATTTTATTACAGATAAAACTATCGGTTTAAAATTTATTGATGTGGTTAGCAGCATTATGAAAGATGAACCGGTGATTGAAAACAATGCTACTGCACAAAAAAGAATCAGTGATGCGGCCAATCATTTTGAACCAAAATTTTTAACGTATCAACAATCATTACAAAACCATCCGCTAATAACTGAGCATAAGGAAGTAGCCAACATAATTAATGAACAGTTGCAGCAATTAGCCCAAGCCATCCACAGCATCGTTTATTATTTACAATATTGCAAACAGCCTTTTTCGGTAACTACATTTTTGCAGCACAAATTAAAATATGCCTTGGTAAAAACAAATCTCACTTGCTATGCCAGCGGCAAAAAAGAAGTTTATACCGATGTGGCCAATACCGAATTATACAATACTTTAAAGCGCTGGCGGGATATGATGGTGCAGGAAGAAAATGTGGCGATTTATATGGTGGCCAACCAGGCTACGCTTAAAGAAATTGCAACTTATCTTCCCTTAACAAAAAAAGATTTGTTGCAGATAAGTGGTTTTGGAAAAGCCAAGGTAGATAAATATGGCGATGATGTTATTGATGCCGTACAGGAATTTTGTACACGCAATAACATTGAAACAAATATGGCAACGCTACCTTCAAAATCATCAAAGGAAAAAGCCGTAAAAGAAAAAAATGCTATCGCAAAAACTGATACAAAAACAATTTCTTTCAATTTATTTAAAGAAGGTAAAAGTATTGCGGCCATTGCAGCAGAAAGAAACCTGACTGTTGGTTCTATTGAAACCCATTTAATACCATTTATTCTGGATGGGGAAATTGATATTAATGATCTGGTATCTGTAAAAAGACAAAAATTAATTTTAGATGCAGTTGCTATACATGGAGTACTCAGCCATAAAACGCTTATTGAAAATCTACCGGCCGATTTTACTTATGGCGAAATAAAAATGGTGCTGGCAGCTCAAAAAACAACAACGGAATAATGAATTTTACAGCAGAACAGGAAGCCATCATTAAATCCACCGGAGATATAAAAATAAATGCAGTTGCAGGTTCGGGAAAAACAACCACTATTATTGAATATGCCAAAGCCAGACCAGCTACAGCAAAAATTTTATACCTGGCTTTTAATAAATCGGTAAAGCTGGAGGCTATTAAAAAATTTGCAGCAAAGGGTTTATCAAAAGTTACTATTGAAACCGCTCATTCACTGGCGTATAAAAATATTGTTTTCAAACATCATTATAAAGTAAGGGCTCAGGGTTATAAAACCCATGAAATTGCAGATCTGCTTGGCTTACAGGGCAATGGCGAAAAGCACCACGAATATGTAATTGCCAACCACATCAATAAATTTATTGCACTGTTTTGCAACAGTGATAAATTAAAAGTGCAGGATGTAAATTACCTGGAAACAATCAGCGATGCTAAGGCAAAAACTTTTGTAAAAACCTTTTATCATTTTATTCAAACTCAAACCCGGCAATTACTGGCCAAAATGGACAAAGGCGAGATTGAAATTACGCATGATTTTTATTTGAAAAAATTTCAATTGCAAAACCCGATTCTGCCATTTGATTATATTTTATTTGATGAAGGCCAGGATGCTTCTCCGGCGATGCTGGATATTTTTTTAAAGCAGTCAGCAACCAAAGTAATTGTTGGTGATACGCATCAGCAAATTTACAGCTGGCGTTATGCCGTTAATTCGTTGGAGAAAACGAATTTTACAACTTTTAATCTGAGTCATAGTTTTAGATTTGGGGCAAACATTGCTAACCTTGCCACACAAGTTTTATTTTGGAAAAATGCCATTAGCGAAACTAAACCCATTGCCATTAAAGGCCTTGGCACCAACAACGATACCAAAACAAAAGCTGTAATCGGTCGCACCAATTTAGGCCTGTTATTAAAAGCCATTGAATATGTAACTGAAAAGAAAAACATTAAGCAGATTTATTTTGAAGGGAATTTTAATTCTTACACGTACGCAGATGAGGGTGCGTCTTTATACGATGTTTTAAATTTGCAGAATAATAAGCGGTCGCTGATAAAAGATGCATTGATAAAATCAATGGGTTCCATAAAAGACCTGGAAGAATATATCGAGAAAACTGAAGATGCCCAGTTAAGCATGATGCTGGAAATAGTCAAGAAATACGGCAACGATATTTACGACATTATTAAAAGCATCAGACAAAAGCATGTTGAAAATGATGATAAGGAAAAAGCAGAAGTTGTTTTTTCTACCGTACATCGTTGCAAAGGCATGGAGTACGATGTTGTGCATTTAGTAAAAGATTTTATTACAGAAAATAAAGTAAAAATGCAGGCCGCAGAGCTGGAGAAAGATGAAAGAAAAATCAGCAAGTTGAACGAAGAAATAAATTTATTGTACGTGGCCATTACCCGTACAAAAAACTCACTACACATTCCGGAAGAATTATTACCAGCAGATTTTCCGAAACTTGCGCAAATAAATATTATTAAAAAAGAAGAACCAAAGGAGATTAAACCTACTGAAACTTTTAAACCGAAATCAGCCTATTCAAAATATACCGGTACTTCGGGCAAAACATTTTCTGTAGAACTAATAAGAACAAAATATGGTGAAGCCTACAAACCCTGGACTCCTGAGCAGGATGAAAAACTTACAGAAATGTTTAATAACAATACTTCTGATTCAGAAATAATAAAACATTTTGGAAGAAATGCCGGGGCAATCAGATCAAGATTGAGAAAGCTGGGATTGAAGTAAGAATTTACCCGCAGGTCTCGCTGATGTAGCAGATATGAAACATTTTTTTCTGCGTAATTTGCGAAATCTGCAGGCCTATTTTCTTTTGCATTATCGCCCCATAAACACCATCAATATCTGCACATCGCTGGGGTTTACGCCCGAAATGCGTGAGGCTTGCCCCAATGTTCGGGGTCTTATTTTGGTAAATTTCTGCCGGGCTTCGTTACTTAATGAAACTAATTTTTCGTAGTTAAAATTATCAGGGATCATCAGGTCTTCCAACTGACTCATTTTAGAAACCAGTTCTTTTTCCTTTTCAATATAAGTATCGTACTTGACCTGTATCTCGGCCTGCTCCAGCGTTTCATTATCAAAACCAGCAAGAGCTTCTTTTAGTTTTGGAATATGACTGATCATTTCCTTCAAACCAACCATAGGCCTCAGTAGCACCTGCACTGCTTTTTGTTTGCTTAATAACGTAGATGATTGTACGCTTTCTAAAAAGACGGCTGTTTCTTCCGGATCAAGACTGATGGATGATAAAAGTTCTTTTAGTTTTTTTACATTTTCTATCTTGGCCTTTACTTTATCCATCCGTTCCTGCGAAGCCAGACCAAGTCGGTAACTTTTTTCTGTTAGTCTGATGTCTGCATTATCCTGCCGCAACAAAGTCCTGAATTCGGCACGGCTGGTAAACATGCGGTAAGGCTCGTCGGTGCCTTTATTTATAAGGTCGTCTATCAACACACCAATATATGCTTCACTTCTTTTTAAAATTACCGCTTCAAGCCCTTTGGTTTTTTGATGGGCATTAATTCCGGCCATCAAACCCTGGCAAGCCGCTTCTTCATATCCGGTTGTACCGTTTATTTGTCCGGCAAAAAACAGGTTGTCAATTAATTTTGTTTCAAGGCTGAATTTTAACTGCGTAGGCGGAAAGAAATCATATTCAATCGCATATCCTGGCCTGAACATTTTACAATTCTCAAAGCCCGGAACTAACCTTAGTGCCTTAAGCTGAACATCTTCCGGCAACGAAGTAGAAAAACCATTAACATATATCTCTATGGTGTTGAAACCTTCAGGCTCAACAAATAGCTGATGTCTGTCTCTTTGTGCAAATCGGCTTATTTTATCTTCTATACTTGGGCAGTATCTGGGACCAGTGCCCTGAATCCGACCCTGGTACATTGGGCTTTGCTCAAAACCTGTCCTTAAAAGTTCGTGTACTTTCTCGTTTGTGTATGTAATCCAGCAACTTCTTTGCTGTTCGGGTTTTATTTTATCTATATCCAGGTAGCTAAAGCCAACCATTTCGTTATCGCCTTTCTGCTCTTCCATTTTAGAATAGTCCAGGCTACGTCCATCAATCCTCGGAGGTGTGCCGGTTTTTAGCCGGTCGGTTTCAAAACCTAAAGAAACCAACTGCTCGGTAATACCGGTAGAAGATTTCTCCGCCATTCTTCCTCCGCCAAAATTCTTCTCTCCTATATGTATAACGCCATTTAAAAAAGTGCCGTTGGTTAAAACCACAGCTTTCGATTTGATCTGGTGTCCCAAACCAGTTGTTACACCCACAGCTTTTCCATCATCAACTATCAAACCTTGCACTGTATCCTGGTAAAAATCAACATTTGCTGTGTTCTCCAGCATTTCCCGCCAAGTAGCGGCAAACAACATTCTGTCGCTTTGTACTCGGGGGCTCCACATAGCAGGGCCCTTAGACCGGTTCAACATCCTGAACTGGATCATGCTTTTATCGGTAACAATGCCGCTGTAACCACCCATGGCATCAATTTCCCGTACAATTTGCCCTTTTGCAATGCCGCCCATGGCCGGGTTACAGCTCATTTGAGCAATGGTTTGTAAATTCATGGTTACCAGCAACACTTTGCTGCCCAGGTTTGCTGCTGCCGCTGCGGCTTCGCAACCTGCGTGGCCGGCACCAACTACTATTATATCGTAATTCTGAAACATCGGATGCAAAGGTAAGTAAACCTATTGGGTAGATTAAAAACTCGTTTTTCACGTGGAACACTCATTTTTATTAACTCGTTGATAATCAATGGTTCCACGTGAAATAGCAGTTTTCTAAGTTTAACTAAAGTATGATTTAAGGTACGCCTCTTCCTTTTGCCGCATTATTAGTATGTCAGCATTTTTCTTATCCTTATAACCACACAAATGCAAAGCCCCATGAAAAATAACCCTATGTAGCTCTTCTTTAAAGGATACACCTAATTGCTTTGCATTTTCTTTTATACGGTCAACGCTTATATAAACTTCTCCTTCTGTTTCTGCTTTAGCGCTACTGAGATCGAATGTGATTACATCTGTATAAAAATTGTGCTTTAAAAAGTCTTTATTAATAACAAGCAGGTGTTCATCTGAACAAAATATATAAGACAGGTTTGCAAGTTTTTTCTTCTCCTGCTTAAACAGATTTTCAATAAACAGTTTTAACCTGGTACGCTCTGTTAAGGTGGGCTTTCTATCTAAAAAATAAAATTGTACTTTTTGCATGTCGTTATTTCTGATATCGAAATTAGATAACAATATTGATTTGATACATTTGCGTAGAAATAAAAGCTTTGAAGCGATTAAATGAAGAAACGATTGTCTGAATTGAAAGTTGGAAAATTAGCCGTAATCACTGAGTTTGAAAATGATGATATCTTTTTAAAACTGATGGAGATGGGCTGTATTCCGGGTGAGATTATTAAAATTGATCAGATAGCTCCTTTGGGAGATCCCATTTCTATTACGGTAGCAGGTTATCATTTAAGTTTGAGGCTTGATGAAGCTGAAAAGATTTGGGTTGAGGAAAGCTATGTTTCAAACCTCAGTTAATATTATCAGTGATGAAAATCGGACTTTACTTTGGTTCTTTTAACCCCGTTCATATAGGCCACCTAATAATTGCAAGCCACGCAGTTAATGAAACAGACCTTAACCAGGTTTGGTTTGTGGTATCTCCGCAAAATCCTTTTAAACAATCCGCATCTTTGCTTAATGAATATCACAGGCTGCATTTAATTAAAGCAGCTATTGATGGCGAAAATAATTTAAGGGCCAGTAATGTTGAGTTTAATTTACCCAAACCTTCTTACACAGTTGATACACTTGCATACCTTAAAGAAAAACATCCGGAACATGAATTTTCAATTTTAATGGGAAGTGATGGTTTTGAAAACCTGTACAAATGGAAAAACTTTAAAGTAATTACTGATAACCATAAAATTTACATTTACAAAAGGCCCGGTTTTGATATTGTGGAAACACATGGAGCCAGCATACATATACTCGATGCACCATTGCTGGAAATATCATCTACTCGTATACGTGAGTTAATTAAGAGCAGAAAGTCTATACGGTTTCTGGTACCGGATTCTGTTAAGGATGAAATTGAACTGGCAGGATATTACAAAACCTGATTAAAAAACAAGGCCAAATAAAAGACAGGTCAGTACAATAAAGGGTGCAGGTATTTTTGAATATTGAAGAATAAGAAAGGTGCCAAGAATTACTCCAATATTTATAAAGCTGATAGTACTTAAAGACATAATTGAAACATCCTTTAGTAAATACAAGGTTGCGGCAATCATAATACCAACCACAGCTGCATTAATACCTTCCAGAGACCGATACACAACTACATACTTCCTGAGGTTTTGCCATACTGGAAAAAAGAAAAGTACCAATAAGGCACTTGGCAGAAAAATGGCAATTGAACCAATAATACAACCAAGTAGCTGAACTTCTTTTCCCTCTTTTTTAAGGGCAATGCCCCCCATGTAAGAGGCAATTGAAAAAACAGGGCCTGGTATTGCCCTCACCATGCCGGCACCGGTTAACAGTTCTTCCCGATCAACCTTTATAATATCCGGATTTTTTTTAACAACTGCTTCAGAAGTAGGCCTAACAACATACTGATCAAGCATCAGTGGTATCAACACATCTCCTCCGCCAAAAACAAAAGACCCGAACCGATAAAAATTTTCAAATAAATTATATGGCTTTTTATGCTCCCAGTTTTGTTTACGGGCAGTTTCACTTAAAAAACCTGCAACAACAAAAATCAGCACAAACACCCAAATATTTGTCCAGCGGATTTGCTTTGGTTTAATAACTTCTTGTTCAGGAATACGCCTGCTGCTGAAATTTGTAGCTATACCGCCGCAAATAATTAATACGGGAATTATCCACGGTGTTTTAAAAAGCAAGTAAGTAAATACTAATGCAATCAGCATAATTACCTGAGTTATAGTATTTTTTATACTTATGTGATAAGCCTTAAATGCGGCATAAGCCAAAAAACCAATAGCCATCGGTTGTATAAACTGAAACAGGGTAGGCTTGATATTATTGCTACCAATATCAGCAACAACAAAAGAAAGAGCGCCCATTAATGTACATGCTGGCAAAATCCATATTAGTAAAGTAAGTACTGCAAGCTTTACTCCACCTCGTTTAAAACCAATCAGTGTAAGTGTTTGTGTGGATGATGCACCGGGTAGTAACTGGCAGAAAGAAATATAATCCATCAATTCTTCTTTGGTAAGATCCTTTCTTCTATCTACAAAGGTTTTTAAAACCATACCCACATGGCCTTGTGGCCCGCCAAAAGCAGTAAGGCTGTGTAGAAAAACAGCCTTTAAAAAAGGGATATGCCGAACCAGTTTACTCAATACTTTTTAATTAATTAACCGGTAACCAAGATATTTATGCCTTTAACCCAATTTCTCTCAGCCTTTCATCCAGGTATTCGCCTGCAGTGATATCATCATATAATTTAGGATGCGTTTCATCAATACAATTATCAAGACAGCGCAGACTCATAGATGTTTTTGGATGTAGAAAAAACGGAATTGAAAACCGTGATGTATGCCAAAATTGCCTGGCAGGATTTACAACCCGGTGTGTTGTACTGCACAATTTATTGTTGGTAAGCCGTTGCAACATATCGCCTACATTTACCACAATCTGTTCGGGCAAAGAAGTTACCGGTACCCATTCGTTTTGCTTTGATAAAATTTCCAAGCCATCTGCAGAAGCCCCTACCAGCAGGGTTATTAAATTAATATCCTCATGTTGCTCGGCACGTATGGCACTAACAGGCTCTGTTGTTATTGGCGGATAATGAATTGACCGTAAAATGGAGTTTCCATTATAAACAAATTCATCAAAGTAATTTTCATTAAGCCCCAGATATAAAGCAATTGCCTGCAGTAAAGCGGTACCGGATGTTTCAAAAGCACGGTATGCTTCGGCAAGAGTTTTATCAAAATTATCAATTTCTTTTACCAAAACATTATCAGCATAAATTTCATCAGTAAAATTATCCCTGGCTATTTGTCCGTACTGAAAAAACTCTTTTAAATCCGGCGCTTCGCTTCCTTTTGCATGCTCTTTACCAAAACTTGTATAACCACGCTGGCCAGCCAATCCTTTTATATCATACTTCTTTTTTTGATCTAATGGCAAAGAGAAAAACTGCTGAACATATTTGTACAGGTCAGCAATCAGGTCATCTGAAATACCATGATTTTTTACAGCAACAAAACCAACCTCTTCGTAGGCTTTGCCTAAACTTTGAATAAATTGATTTTTCTTTACGACATCACCGGATAAAAACTCACTCAAATCAACTGAAGGAATCGACATAAAATTTATCTTTAATTTTTACGAAAGTAGTTTTGATTATGAAAAAATACAAAATATCTTTTTTACTCAACAGCTTTTTTATAGTAAGTATCTTATTGAACTTTACATCCTGCTCCATCAAAAACTATGCTCAGCAAAATCCATATCAGTTTGAATCCTTAACAAAAATTCCGGACTACAGTAATCTTGATTATTGGGCAGCACACCCGTGGAAAAAAGATTTGAGTGACAGTGTGCCGGCAGATTTGCAAAAAGATTACAAACAAGATAGCCTGGCCGATGTTTTTTTTATTCATCCGACAACGCTAACAAATTATGAAGACAAAACATGGAATGCCGGAATAAACGATGCGGCCTTAAATGCAAAAACAGATTACTCTACCATACTTTACCAGGCAAGTGTATTTAATGAAAAGTGCCGGGTGTTTGCACCCAGGTATAGACAAGCTCATATAAAATCTTTTTATAATAACGCTGCAGAATCTGATACTGCTTTTGAAATAGCTTACGCAGATGTAAAAGCAGCTTTTGAATTTTATTTAAAAAATTATAATAACAGCAGACCAATCATCATTGCATCGCACAGCCAGGGAACCAAACATGCAGGCAGATTACTTAAAGAGTTTTTTGAAAATAAACCGTTACAAAAACAATTGGTATGTGCTTACATAATCGGCATGCCAGTTAAGGTAGATTATTTTTTAACATTAAAACCTTGTACAGATTCGCTTGCTACCGGATGCTTTGTAAGCTGGCGAACTTTTAAAAGCGAATCAGCAGATGCAGCATTTATTGCTGCAGAAAATTTTAAATCAGTTGTAATTAATCCTTTAACCTGGACAACAGAAACAAACTTTATATCTGCAAATAATAACAAAGGCGGCGTGTTAAAAAACTTTAATCACATAGTACCTCATGTGGTAAGTGCACAAATTCATAATAATATTTTATGGAGCAGTAAACCCGATGTGCCTGGCAAAATATTTTACACACAAAAGAATTATCATATTGGTGATATAAATTTATTCTACATGAACATAAGGGAAAATGTAGAGTTAAGAATAAATGCTTTTCTAAAAAAATTACAAGCCAAATAATGCACTAATTCTCAACATTTCATCAATTGGCTTTTTGGCAGCCAAACGTAACTCCTCATCCATTAAAATTTCCGGAGCTTCGTACTTAAGGCACAAATACAATTTTTCAAGCGTATTCAGTTTCATGTGCGGACAATCATTACAAGCACAACTATTATTTGGCGGTGCTGGAATAAAAGTTTTCTCCGGACTGCTTTTTTGCATCTGGTGCAGTATGCCGGTTTCGGTAGCAACAATAAAACTGGTTGCCGCATCTTCTTTTGTAAACTTTAGTAAACCAGTAGTACTGCCAATATAATCAGCCACATTTAAAACAGCTTCTTCACACTCGGGGTGTGCAATTACTTTTGCCTGCGGATGACGGATTTTTAATTTTGTAATTTTTTCCCGGCTAAAAATTTCATGCACCATACAGGCACCGTTCCATAGTACCATGCTTCTACCCGTCTGTTTATTGATATAAGCCCCAAGGTTCTTATCTGGTGCAAAAATGATAGGTTGATCAGCAGGAAGACTCTCAACGATTTTTTGAGCATTAGAAGAGGTGCAGATGATATCGCTCAATGCTTTAATACCTGCAGAGCAGTTTATGTAAGTAATAACTTTATGATCGGGATATTTTTCTTTAAACAATTTAAACAAAGGAGGCGGTGCAGAATCACTTAAAGAACAGCCTGCATTTAAATCGGGTAATAAAACTTTTTTAGAAGGATTTAGAATCTTTGCAGTCTCGGCCATAAAATGCACCCCGGCAAAAACTATAATATCTGCCTTTGTTTTTTCGGCCTGTTGTGCCAGTCCTAAACTATCACCAATATAATCTGCCACATCCTGTATATCCGGCTCCTGGTAATAATGCGCAAGGATGATTGCATTTTTTTCTTTTTTAAGTTTTTCAATTTCTGCAAACAAATCAATTGAAGGATCTATGTCCACATCCAGAAAACCTGTTTTTTCAATTTCTGCAAAAGCACTGTTAATATCTACCATAATATGTATTAATACTACTTATTTATATAATCAACTATTACTACTAGGGCTGTTAATATGTGTAAAGATTAAAAACGCCTAATGTTGCAAAATTAAAACCTTTAGTTTATCAACGCTCATCCACAGGTAATTAACATTTATATATTTAGATGAATAGGATGTAAAGTAAACCCACACAACATTATTAAATTTATCAGCCCAAAATTTTACACAGCAGTTAATAACTCACCCGCTGTAAAAAAATAAACATACATAACAAAATTGTGGCTGTTGATATGTTTGTATAATTGATAGTTTAATAACACAGCTTCGGCATCTGATTTTTACCCAACTAACTTTTTCCCATTTTACCCAACGTTTGCATTTATAAAAACCGGCGTTATTAACTTAAAAACCGGTTTATTAACAAAGGCATGTTAAGAACTGTAAAAAGCTTAAAATTCATTCAAAAAATTAATTAGGTAAGGTAGCAGAAATATCTCAGCCTTATGCAACCTGCATTTTAATGTATTTACCGGTTTTAAAAACCTATTTTATATACAATTTATCCCTATTTTTGCCGTCCAAAATTTAATTTAAAAAAGATATGCAGATTATTCAGAATATCCGTGAAAAAGGAGGCCCGTTCATAATTGCGGCCATTGCACTGGCCTTAGTTGCCTTTATTTTAATGGATGCCAAAAGAGATAACAACACCAGGTCTTCATCAGACAGTGTTGGTAAAGTAAATGGAAAATCTATAAGCTATGATGAATTTAATAAAAAAGTTCAGCAGTTAGAAACTCAGGAAGAACAGCAAAGCGGCAAAAAGCCCGATAATTCACGAATTGCACAAATACGTGACCAGGTTTGGAACCAGCTTGTTGCAGAAAATGTTTTTTATGCCGAAGCTGCTAAACTTGGTATCGAATTTACATCTAAAGAGCTCGACTATATATTAAAGAGCGATGATCAGACTAACCCATTAATGCAAGACAGATCTATGGTTGACCCTGCAACCGGAAAACTTGATATGAATAAAGTTGGTCCGGCATTAGCAAATATTAAAAAAGCAAAAGGTGAGCAATGGGAAACAATTAATGCACAGGTAATTGAACCGCAAAAGCTAACCAGCATTTCTACCAAATATTTTGCATTATTAAATGCAGGTGCTTATTACCCAACCTGGATGGAGGAAAAAGATGCAAGAGAAGAACGAAGCTTTGCAAATGTTTCTTATGTACAAATTCCTTATCAAACCATCAGCGACAGTTCTATTAAAGTAACCGATGCTGAAATTGGAGACTACGTTAAAAAACATAAAGACCTTTTTAAGCAGGAAGCTGGCCGTATGATTTCGTACGTTCCATTTAGCCAATTGCCCAGTGCAGCAGACAGTGCAAAAATTAAAGCACAACTGGAAGGTTTAAAAACCAGCTTTGATACCGTACAAAATTTAAAGAATTTTATAGCCAGAAATGCATCGGTAATACCGTACGATACTTCGTACGAGCCCAAATCAAGAATTAAATCAACCATGATTGATTCTATTTTAAAATTACCTCAAGGAACTGTTTACGGACCTTTTGTAGATGGAAAAAATTATGTGTTGGCAAAAGTAACAGGAACAAAGGCTGTACCAGACAGTACCAGGGCCAGCCATATCCTTTTTCAGGTTAACGATCCGCAAACAGGAAAAGCAATTATGGAAGAAGCGCAAGCAAAAAAAATGGCCGATAGTGTTTTAGCTTTAGTAAAAGCCGGAGCAGATTTTGGAGCTTTAGCCAAACAATATAATACAGATGCAACAAAAGATAAAGGTGGCGATTTAGGATATTTTGGTTACAGCGGCCCCATGGTACCTGAATTTAATGCAGGAACTTTTGGTAAACCTGTAGGCACAAAAGATGTAGTTTTTTCAAGATTTGGTTATCATGTTATTGAAGTAACCGGCGAAAAAAACTTAAACCCCGGATATAAAATTGCTTACCTGGCAAAAGATATAATTCCAAGCGAAGAAACAATTAACAACGCCAGTAACGAAGCAATTAAACTTGCAGCAATAAAAGATGCTAAAAAGTTTGAAGAATATGTAAAAACCAAGGGTATAAACAAAGTGATACCAACCGACAGGCAAGGTAAACAGGCATTAATTAAAGAGAACGATTCAGAAATTGGACAGATGCAGGATGCAAGGGCATTGGTGCGTTGGGTTTTTGAAGCTAAAAAAGCTGATGTAAGTGATCCGATGCCAGTTGGTGATCAGTTTGTGGTAGCAACCGTTGATAAAATTTACGAAGAAGGAACGCAGGATGTTGAAACTGCAAGACCATTGGCAGAAAACGCAATAAGAGAAGAAAAGAAAGCAGCCCAGATAATTGCGGCCCTGGGTGCAAACCCAACATTAGAGAGTGCAGCAGCAAAATATGGTAAAGAAATTAAAATAGCCGGTGCAGACTCTTCACTTACTTTTAATGCACAAAAAATAGACTCTATAGGAAACGAACCAAAATTGATTGGTGCCATATTTAACAAGGCAAACCTAAATAAAGTGGCAGCTCCTGTTAGTGGCAATGCAGGAGTTTTTGTTTTTAAAGTAAACAGCATTACCGAAAAACCAACAGATCCTAATGAAGATAAACTGCAAAAAAGAATGCAGCAGGCAACAGCTTTGCGCAATCAGGCGGTATCAAACTGGTTCGAAGGGTTGCGTAAAGCAGCAACTATTAAAGATGACCGCAGTAAATTTTTCTAACTAGAATTTATTTAATAATAATTTTAAAACAGCCATCGCCACAAAGTAATGGCTGTTTTTTTTAAAAGAGTAATCAATTTACCTTTTTAGGAAATAAAGCCTAATGACCGGTTGTTTAACTTTTAAAAGCAATTGTATTTTAACCGTAATACTATCTTTGCAATATGGAAGAGGTTTTTATAAATAAGGTTGAAGAAAGCGGCATTATTACTTTGGATCTGGAGCAATTTTATCCTAAAGAAGAAACCGCTGTTTTTGATATGAAGGAACATTTGTTTATGGGCCTGATATTGAAAGAAAAAGATTTCAGGGAAACGATGAAATCGCTTGATCTAAATCCATACAAAGAAAAGAACATTGCCCTTACCTGCAGTGCCGATGCAGTTATACCCGTATGGGCTTATATGCTTGTTGTGAGTTACCTGCAACCGGTTGCCAAAGAAATAATTTTTGGCGATGCCGATTTTTTACACAAAACGCTTTTCTTAAAAAATATTGATAAAATAAATACTGCCGATTACGCTGATAAAAGAGTGGTGATAAAAGGTTGCGGCGAATTGCCGATTACCGAAGCAGCTTACGTTGGGATAACCAATTTGCTAAGGCCGGTTGCAAAAAGTATTATGTATGGAGAGCCCTGCAGCACGGTGCCTATTTATAAAAAACCAAGAGCCTGATTTGTGAGAAGTGAGTTAATGATGCATATAGTTAAAACAATGCGCTACTCACCACTGACAACTCACAGTTTAAAACCACCCCCGCTTTCTAAACATCCGTATCATTGCCAGGGGAATAAACAACATCAACCCTACTGAAATAAAAAACCCCCATTTATTATGGAGTAAAGGAATTGATTCAAAATTCATCCCAAAAATGCCACCGATAACCGTTGCAGGTGCAAGCAAACAGGTTACTACCGCCATCACCTTCATCACTTCGTTCATTTTTAAATTTACATTGCTGAGATAGAGATCGTGTAAGTTCATCATCATATCACGATAGTTTTCTGCAAGCTCATTCGCCTGTAAAATATGATCATACACATCTTTAAAATATTTCTCAGTCTTCTCTTCTATTAAATCGCTTTCGCTTCTTAAAATTCCGTTTACCAGTTCCCTTACCGGTGCCACACTTCTTTTAAGAATGATCATTTCTTTACGCAGCATATTTATTTTAGCTAGGCTACGGGTGTTTGGGCTACGTACAATATCTTCTTCAAGCCCCTCAATTTTTTCGCCCAGTTTTTCCATCACCACATAATAATTATCAACAATCATGTCTATAAGAGCATAATATAAAAAGTCGGCACCGTTTTGCCTTATCTTACTTGAGTTAACTTTTAACCGTTCACGTAAAGGGTTAAAAACATCACGGGTGGCATCTTCCTGAAAACTGATTACAAAATTTTTACCAAGCACAATACTTATCTGCTCAATTTCCACTGCCGAATCTTTTTCATTAAAGTAAAGCATGTTCAATAAACAAAACAACAGCCCGTCAATTTCATCCATTTTTGGGCGCTGGCCCGTGCTTAAAATATCTTCGGAAATTAAATAGTGCACACCAAAATGTTTGGAGATAATATCTACATCATCTTTTCTTAATCCATCCACATTAATCCACGAAACTGTTTCAGGATTTATATATGTAAAACAATCAGAAACTGTTTTAATCTCTTTAATATTTATGAAGCTGGTATTGTAATCGAATACCGTAATTTTTGTTTCAGCGGGCTCGGTTCGTTGAGAATCAACCGTGGGATTTACCTGCAAAACCTTTTTGGTACGAAGCAAATCGAGCGGGTTTAGCAAATAAGAAAAATAATCCTGTACAGCCATACTTTATTAATTAGAAAACGAAATTGATGCTTTATTAATGCAATTCAAAATAACATTTTATTTTATAATGGCAGATAAATAAAAACCGCCCTGTAATTGCAGAGCGGTTGTATTGATAATCTGATTTATTTTTTTGCAGGAGGTGGCGGTATTGGTGGCGCATCAGAATTCCAGATGTCTCTGTGCATTTTCCATTTGCCGTTTTCTTCTTTCCAAACTATAACATATTTTCCTTTTTCGGCAGATACTTTATCGCCCACAAACATTTCATACTTACCGGTTTCAACAACTGCATCTTTTCCACCCATTACATCATCGGTGGTAAGAGCTATATTAGTGATTCCCATTTTACGACCACCATTAAAAAAACCAAGAATGGCCTCTGTGCCGCACATCTTTGGCATTCCGGTAGGCATTATGCATGCATCGCTGGTATAACAGTTTGCAAAATCCGTAGAATCGCCGCTGGCGAAACAGGGACCATAAACTTTGTTGCTGGCAGCAATGGCCGCTTTAGCACTGTCGAGACTAAATCCAGCTGTGGTTTCGGTTTTAGCCGCTTCATTATTACAGGAACTGAGTACGGCTGTTATTAAAACAACAGACAAAAATTTCAAAAAAGCATGTTTCATAATTAATTAGTTTAGGCCTACAAAATACACATTTTTCAGCCTAAATAATAAGTACTGCAGGGTATTTTAATTAGATTGCCGCCTGCCACCACTGAAATTTCTGCTCTTACCTTTATCGTAACTGCCAAAACCTCTTGAACGTTTTTGCCCCGGTTTTTGCGCTGGCGCAGATGGTGCCGAAAAATTTGTATTACTTAATGGATAAGGATGGCTGTTAACAACCGGAATATTTAAAGCAATCAGTTTTTGAATATCCTTTAACTCTGTTCTTTCTTCTGCATCGCAAAAAGAAATGGCGATACCGGTGTTGCCGGCACGGCCTGTACGGCCAATGCGGTGTACATAAGTTTCCGGCACATTGGGTAAATCAAAATTTACAACATGGCTCAGGTCGTCAATATCAATACCACGTGCTGCAATATCGGTAGCTACTAAAACTCTAAGGTTGCCACTTTTAAAATGGCTTAACGCATGCTGCCTCGCATTCTGCGATTTGTTGCCATGAATGGCCGCTGCGGTAACTTCATTTTTGTGTAAAAATTTTACAACTTTATCTGCACCGTGTTTGGTACGGGTAAAAACCAATGCGGTAACAATTTCTTTATCTTTTAATAAATATTGAAGCAGGGCGAGTTTGTTGGCTTTATCTACATGATACAAACTCTGCTCAATTTTTTCAACGGTTGATGATACCGGCGTAACCTCCACATAAGCAGGGTTAGTTAACAATACATTTGCCAGCTTTTGAATTTCGGGCGGCATTGTTGCCGAGAAAAAAAGTGTTTGCCTTTTTGCCGGCAGCTTGGTAATAATTCTTTTTACATCGTGTATAAAACCCATATCCAGCATACGATCGGCTTCATCAAGCACAAATATTTGTAAAAATTTCAGGTCAATAAAACCCTGGCTTATTAAGTCTAATAAACGGCCGGGGGTTGCTACTAATATATCTACACCACGCCTTAAAATATTGGTTTGATGCAATTGCGAAACACCGCCGAAGATTACAGTATGACTAAGGCCGGTATGTTTACCGTATGCCGCAAAGCTTTCATCAATCTGTATAGCAAGCTCACGGGTTGGTGTTAATATCAGCACTTTTATTTTGTGTGGGCCACGCTCTTCGGTTTTGTTTTTATACAGTAACTGTAAAATAGGAATAGCGAATGCGGCTGTTTTACCGGTACCGGTTTGTGCACAGCCAAGCAGATCCTGCTGTTCTAAAATAAGCGGAATGCTTTGTGCCTGAATGGGTGTAGGTGTGGTATATCCCTCTGTGCTTAATGCTTTAAGGATAGGATCAATAAGATCTAATTGTTTAAACTCCATTAAATGGTTTTGTGTTTAGTGTGGGCTGGCAAAGACGTTGCAAATTCTGAATCAGCAGGAAAATTATTATGTACCACATGGCCTGCAACAGGCTGCCTTGTAAAAGTAAGTGGACAGCAAAGCTACGGTTTTGTTTTTTAATGGGTTGGTTTCGTAAATTCGTGTATAACTCAAACTTATGCCAACCCTCACAATTACAACCATACAGAGCAATTTAATTTGGGAAGATAAAGCCGCTAACCTGCGCATGCTGGAGCAAAAAATTGCAGGTATAGAAGAAAAGACAGAGATAGTTGTACTGCCCGAAATGTTTAACACCGGTTTTAGCATGCGCCCCGAAGCACTTGCCGAAACCATCGAAGGCGAAACAATTGAGTGGATGAAAAGGGTAAGTAGGGAAAATGGTATTGTGCTCACAGGTAGTGTAATGATTGAAGAAGAAGGTAATTTTTATAACCGCCTGGTATGGATGTTGCCAAACGGGCAACATGGCCATTACGACAAGCGGCATTTATTTGCTTTTGGAGAAGAAGATAAACATTACAGTGCCGGTAGTAAAAGATTAATAGCATCTGTAAAGGGATGGAAAATAAATTTACAGGTTTGTTATGATCTGCGTTTTCCGGTGTGGGCC
>JANMBZ010000039.1:0-30499 GCA_031360765.1 Chitinophagaceae bacterium | reverse complement strand
CAATGCCAAAACTGTGTTTAATGGCCAGTTCTTCCTTAATCACTTCGGCAAAGGCCCCGCCCAGGTTAGGGTCACTCCCACTGCCCAGTTCATCAATAAAAAACAATGTTTTACCATTGGCATTTTCCATAAAATGCTTCATGTTTTTTAAGTGAGATGAATAGGTACTTAACTCAAATTCCAGGCTTTGTGTATCGCCGATATGGATCATGATCTGTTTAAAAATGCCCATCTCACTATCCGGGTGAACGGGTACCAGCAGGCCACTTTGCAGCATCAGTTGCAATAAACCAACCGTTTTTAAAGTAACTGTTTTACCACCGGCATTGGGGCCGCTGATAACAAGTATCCGTTGTTTTTCGTTTAAAGAAAGATCAATGGGGATGGTTGGTTTTTTATTCGTTTTGTTATAGAGATACAACAACGGATGATAAGCCTGTATCAGTTTTACATGGGCCTTATCAAGTACTACCGGGTAGTTGCCATTATACTCAATCCCAAATTTTGCCTTGGCTCTAATAAAATCAAATTCGCCCGCCATGTTGAGGTAACTCTTTAACAACTCTGCATACATACTCAGGTTCTGCGTTAGCTTACGCAAAATTTTATACACTTCTTTTCGCTCTTCATTTTCTAATGAGAAAACGGCATTGTTAAGTTCGGTGGTTTCTTCGGGTTCTATAAAAGTAGTGCGGCGGCTATCACTTTCGCCATGCAGTATGCCTTTTATCATACGCTTTTGCTCAGCAAAAACTGCCAAAACCCTTCTTCCGTTTAAAAAACTTTCTTCAATATCGGCCAGGTAACCTTGCTTGTTTAGTTTACTGGCAATGCGGTCAAATACTTTACGCAGTTCGTTGCGCTTGCGATACAAACTCATTCTTATTTCTGCAAGTTCTTCACTGGCGCTGTCTTTTACCTGCCCGGTTTCATCCAGTATTTCATCAATCATTTCCACGATCACTTTCTCATAATACGCATCGTTTACCACCTTTGTTAATGCAGGGTAAGCAGTGCGGCGGTCATTGTCAAACCAGCGAAAAATATTATTGGTGTTTTCTGCCAGCCGCCTGATTAACAAAAACTGTTCGCCCGTTAAAACTGCACCGGGTATGCCCAGCAGCTTTAACTCTTTGCTGATGTTGTACGTAAATTCATTGGGAAAAGGCTGCCCGTTTTGCAGCAATAATTTAAACTCATTGCTTTGCTGCAATTCAGTCTGTATAAATTCTTTTTTAGTATGTAATCGTAACTCCTCTGCCTTGTGTTTTGCAAATTCGGTACGGCAATGCAGGGCCAGTAAGGTTTTTACCTTTTCATATTCTAATTGTACCAGGGCGGACTGAGGGAAAAATTTCACTATTTAAGTTTTAAAGCAGCAAATTTCGGGTATTTAAATCAAAGCCTTTAATGTTAAACTTTTGTTGACATAACTTGTTGTACAATCTATCCCATTTACCTTTGCGTAAGTAAATGAAAAAATTACAACCCATGCTTAAATTTTTATTCATTTCTCTTGTTTGTTTTACTGGATTAAGTTCCTGTGCACAAAAAGACAATAAATCAATTTCGAAAAAAGATACAAAAATCATGAGTGACCCAAACGTAAAATTAGATACAGCAACCTTTGGTACCGGTTGCTTCTGGTGTACCGAAGCTATTTTTCAGCAATTAGAAGGTGTTGAAAAAGTTACCAGCGGCTACAGCGGTGGCAGCGTACCAAACCCAACCTACGAGCAGGTTTGCAGTAAAACAACTGGTCATGCAGAGTGTTTAAACATCATGTACGATCCAAAAAAAATAACTTTTGATGAATTGCTGGAAGTTTTCTGGCAAACGCACGACCCTACAACTTTAAACCGCCAGGGTGCCGATGTTGGTACACAATACCGCAGTGTGGTTTTTTATCACAATGAAGAGCAAAAAGCCAAGACAGCAAAATACAAAGCAGAACTTGATAAAAGCGGTGCATTTGAAAACCCGATTGTTACCAGTCTGGAACCATTCACTGTTTTTTATGCTGCAGAAACTGAGCATCAGAATTATTACAACAACAACGGCAGCCAGGGTTATTGCCAGTTTGTAATACGCCCTAAAGTTGAAAAATTTGAAAAAGTATTTAAGAGCAAATTAAAAAAGCATTAGGCTAAGAGGACTAAGGTGAAAAAGTGGAATAACACAAAAAAGCAGGATTATTTCCTGCTTTTTTGTGTTAAAATATTTTGGGTGCAAATACATTTCTCTTAACTCTTTCTCTCTTTTTCTCTCAGCCTTTTAATTGGATTTGAAATTAAAAGCATCTTTGATTACCGGTTTCATTTCTTTTTCAGGTATTACTTTTCCTTTATGGCAGATGTAACAGGTTACAGCCTGCACCTGGGCAGCAGTAACATTTTCATTAAACTGAAAATAATTTTTGTTGATGTCCATCGTCATCCGCATCATATTCCGGGTGATCTCTTTTTCAGGCTTATCATCCTTCTCCATAATAAGATTTTCACTGTTTTTATCTTTTACATGGCAAAATTTGCAATCTACCTTCAGGCTTGCATTAAAACCATCCATTATTTTACCCAGCGAATCGGGCGATATATTTTTAGGCAGTACCTGCAGGTTTTTATATTCTCCCGCAGGCTCTTCAACAGCGGCAATGCCGATAAAAACAAAACCAATTAAAGCCGCAAGGGTGAGCAGTTTTTTATATGATCTCATATTACAAGTTTTAAGAGTTTATGCAACCTATGTTTTTTCTATCTGAAATTATGTTACTATGTAGTTAATACTAAACCCTCGTTTATAATTTTTTTACCCTCCGCAACTCCAGCAGGTTTAAGCTGTTTGGGTAAAAGTTAACAATGTTTATATGCACCAGATGTATGGCCATATCGTACCAAAGCGGTACCACCGGCGCATCGCTGATAATTATTCTATCCATTTGCTGATACAAATTATAACGAGCCGAATCATTTTTTTCTGATAATGCTTTTTCATACAACAAATCAAACGCTGCATTTTTATAACGGGTGTAATTAGGCGGTGCCGGATTTTTACCATAAAAAACACCCAGGTAATTTTCTGCATCGGGGTAATCTGCTATCCAGCTTCCTCTAAAAAACGGTGCCTGGGATTTGGAAGTCTGCTCCATCAACAAGCTTTTTTGTATCACTTCTACCTTTACTTTTATACCAACCTGTAACAGTTCGTTGGCAATATAACTTCCCAAATCGCCATAAATGGGAATGGTGAGTAATTTTATTTCGGGTAAATTTTTTCCTTCGGGATAACCTGCTTCTGTTAGCAATTGTTTTGCTTTGGCAACATCGTAATGATATCCCTGCACAGCAACGGAATCAAAAGAAGGAAGTCCGGCTGGCACAAAACCACTCTCAGCAGCAATGCCAATGCTGTTGCGGAGATACAACATCATCTTTTTACGGTTAAAGCCGTAATTAATTGCCTGCCTTATTTTTTGCAAACGCAAAGGCGAATTTTTCACCAGTTCATTTTCTCCATCAACCAAAATGCCCAGGTATTCAATATTGAGGTAAGGATGCTTGTGCAGTTCAATTTTGCCTTCCCATATTTTTTTTAGATTACCGGTTTTAGTAAGCACTTCATCTTTAAAAGAAGGATCAATATCATCAATAAAATCCAACCGGTTTTGCTGAAATTCCAGAAATTCTGTTGCCTTGCTATTAAAGAAAGAAGCCTTGATGCCATCTAAGTATGGCAGTTGTTTTCCGGCTGCATCTTTTTCAAAATAATTTTCATTCTTTTTTAGGATGAGGGCCTGTCCTTCTTCCCAGGCAACAAAGCTAAAAGGGCCGCTACCAACAGGATGACTGCGAAAATCAGTTTTGTATTTTTCTACCGCTTCTTTGGCAATGATGGAGCAATACTGCATGCTCAAAATGCCGAGTATAGATTGAAAAGGGCGAACCAGTTTCAATTGAAAAGTAGTATCATCAATGGCTTTAAATCCATTCACCGAATCTACCCGGTTATTGAATATCCATGCACCTGGACTGGCAACCGATCTATCAACAATTCTTTTAAAACTGTATTCAACATCGTAGGCTGTTAATGTGCGACCCTTGCCGTTTGTAAAGCATGCATCATCTGCAAACTGCACATCATTCCTTAAAAAAAAAGTAAAGGTTAGATTATCATCAGAAATATTCCAATGCTTCGCCAGCGAAGGATGCATCTGCATATTACTGTCAATTTCAATTAAAGTATTGTACAACTGATGCACTACCCACATTACCTGTTTGCTCTTTGCAAAAGCAGGGTCAAGTGTTGCCAGGCCGCTGCTTTCATTGTAATGAAATATTTTTTTATCGGGATGCTGGTGGGAGGTGCAAGCGGTTAGCCATAAGCTGTTAGCCGTTAGCCACAGCATTCCAGCTAATAGCTTATGGCTAATGGCTAACAGCTTGCACTCAGATTTATTTTTTAAACGGTTCATTTGTTACTGGAAAGAAAACTAAATTAGCTTTTTTATACAAATTGATATGAAACAACTTATAAAAGCCTGCATACTTTTAACTTTTCACTTTTTACTTTTTACTTCTGCCGAAGCTCAGCCATTAAAACCATTAAAACCTTTTACACATGCAGATACTTTGCGTGGCACTTATGGGCCGAGCAGGGATTGGTGGGATGTACTGAAATATGATTTACATGTGAAGTTTAATTTGGCGGATAGTTCGATAAGTGGGTATAATACCATTCAATTTAAAGCATTGAAAAAAGGAGATGTAATGCAAATTGATTTACAGGAGCCAATGATACTAGATCATATTGGACTTGTATATCAATTGAATGATAAAAAGATGGCAAGTAGTAATGATAAAGTTGGCGATATTCGAAAAGATGGGAATTCTTATTTTATTACATTATCAAAATTTAGCTTTCAAGGGAATAATAATTATTTAACCGTGAATTTTCACGGCAAACCCCGTATCGCCATTCGTGCACCTTGGGATGGTGGTTTAATTATGAAGAAAGATGAGAAGGGTAACCCTTTTGTAAGCATTGCCTGCCAGGGTTTGGGAGCAAGCGTTTGGTATCCATGTAAAGATCACCAGGCAGATGAACCGGATAGTGCCGAAATGCATACTACTATACCTGATTCATTGATGTGTGTGGGCAATGGCCGCTTTAGAGGTAAAGTAAATAACGGTGATGGTACAGCAACATTCGATTGGGCAGTTGTAAACCCTATCAACAATTATAACCTTGTTCCTTACATTGGCAAGTACGCACATTTCAGCGAAGTGTATGATGGTGAAAAAGGCAAGCTGGACATGGATTATTGGGTGCTTGAATACAATCTTGATAAAGCCAAAGCACAATTTAAAGATGCACCACGCATGATGAAGGCTTTTGAACATTGGTTTGGCCCCTATCCTTTTTATGAAGATGGTTATAAACTTATAGAGGCACCACATTTAGGAATGGAGCACCAAAGCGCCACGGCATACGGCAATAAATATAAAAATGGTTATTTAGGCAGAGATTTAAGCGGCACCGGCTGGGGATTAAAATGGGATTTCATCATAATACACGAAAGCGGCCACGAGTGGTTTGCAAACAACATCACCAGTAAAGATATTGCCGATATGTGGGTGCATGAAGGGTTTACCAATTACAGCGAAACATTGTTTACCGATTACTGGTATGGAAAGCAGGCAGGTAATGAATACCTTATTGGAACCAGAAAAGGAATACAAAATGATATCCCCATCATTGGCCCGTATAATGTAAACCAGGAAGGTAGCGGCGATATGTATCCCAAGTCGGGTAATATGCTGCACTCTATGCGGCAGGTAATTAATGATGATGAAAGATTCAGGATGATTTTACGTGGACTCAACAAAACATTTTATCATCAAACTGTAACCACCAAACAGGTTGAAGATTATATCAACAAACAAAGCAAACATAATTTCAGCAAAGTGTTTGATCAGTATTTACGTACCACACAAATACCGGTACTGGAGTATAAAGTTGAAGGCTACAAACTCAGTTACCGATATATCAATTGTGTAAAAGGATTTAATCTGCCACTAAAAATAAAATTTAAAACAGAGCAGTGGATAAAGCCAACTGAAAATTGGAAAACTTTGAATTTATATCCGGAAGGTGATAACAGTTTTACGGTTGATCCAAATTTCTACATTAAAACAAAAAAGGTAGATTAATTTAGCAGCAAATAAAGCTATGTCGCAAATCCGCAAGCAAAGTATCATTTCATCGGTTGTAGTATATATCGGCTTTGCTATTGGTTTTTTTAATACCTGGTTATTTACTAGGGAGGGTGGTTTTACACAGGCCCAGTACGGACTTACAGGCGTTTTTATGGCCGTTGCAAACATCATGTTTTGTGTGGCCAATCTAGGGATGCCATCTTACATTCATAAATTTTTTCCTTATTATAACGATAATCTTCCCATAAAAAAGAACGATCAGCTTACATGGGCTGTGTTTTTTTCATTGTTTGGTTTTTGCATGGTCATCATTGCCGGTATTTTATTTAAAGATCTTGTAATCAGGAAATACGGAACCAATGCACCAGACCTGGTAAAGTATTATTATTACATTTTCCCTTTTGGTATGGGGCTTACACTTTTCTCTATTTTAGAAGCTTATGCCTGGCAATTAAAAAAATCGGTATTATCTAATTTTCTGAAGGAGATACAATTCAGGATTTTTACAACCATTTTAATTGTACTTGTTTTTGCAGGTATTCTTACCTCTTTTGATATTTTTATTAAACTTTACTCATTTGCTTTTCTGGCAATTGCTATAATCCTGTTTGTTTACCTGTTGTGGCAAAAACGCATCCATTTTACTTTTTCAGTAAGCAGGGTTTCAAAAAAATTCTTTAAAAAAATTGTTGCATTGCTCTCCTTTGTATATGGCGGCACCGTGGTGTTTACAGTATCGCAGGTATTTGATACTATTGTAATTGCTGCAGCATTGGATAATGGCCTGGCTTTAGTTGGCATATACACACTGGCGCAAAATATTGCCAGTTTAATACAGGCACCGCAGCGTGGTATTATTTCTTCATCAATTGGTGCTTTATCTAAAGCATGGAAAGACAAGGACATTAAACGTATTGACAGAATATACCACAGTTCTTCCATTAACCAGTTAATTTTTTCGGTTGGAATGTTTGCACTCATCTGGCTAAATTTTACTGATGGCGTTTTTACTTTTCATTTGCAGGCCGGTTATATAGATGCAAAGTGGATCTTTTTTTACATCGGCCTCATGCGCATTGTTGATATGGGCACGGGTGTAAACAGCCAGATCATCAATACATCTACCTATTGGCGATTCGATTTTTACACCGGTATTATTTTACTTTCATTAACGCTGCCACTCAATTATATACTTACAAAATATTATTTTGGTGTTATGGGCCCTGCCATTGCCAATCTTATAAGCTTTACTATCTACAATGCAATACGGTATTGGTATTTAAAAAAGAAGTTTAACCTGCAGCCTTTCAGTGTAAAAACATTTTATACAATCCTGCTTGGTTTTGCTGCCTTTTACAGCTGTTATTTTCTTTTTAATAACCTGCATGGTTTTACAGGATTGTTCAGCCGGAGTATTGTGTTTCTTATATTATTTATTGGTGGTACATTTTTATTAAAGCTTTCGCCAGATGTGATACCTGTTTGGCGTACTTTTCAAAAAAAGCTGGGTATAAAAAAAGGAGATTAAATATCTCCTCTTTTAAAACAATCTTAAAAATTATTTATTCAATAACCGGTTGTGGTAAAGTAATTCGTCCGCCACTCACGTACTTTTTGCTCCAGTATGTTTCATTCAGGTTACTTATCATAACACCAGAACTTGTACTGGCATGCGTAAAGTATCCATTACCTAAATACATACCAACATGGCTTATACCACCACGGGTGTTAAAAAAAACAAGGTCGCCTTGTTGCAATTCTTCCTTATCCAGTTTTATGCAATTTGCATATTGCTCACGTGCGGTTCTTGCAAGTACAATGCCATATACATTATGTACCAGTGTTCCTGTATAAGCACTGCAATCAATACCTTTACTGGTTGCACCGCCGTACCTGTAACGTGTTCCCATCCATCTTTCAATTTCGGAAAATAAAATCATGTTGGTTACAGTTTCTACATCCACATCCAATAATTGCGAATATTTAAATTGTAAAGAGTTGAAACTTTCTATAGCTTCAATTTCCTCATTTTTAGTTGCTGCATTGTTATTTTTTAATGAAGATTTAGCAGCCGCAGAAGTTTTAAATTCGATACCGTCAATGAATTTAGGTGATTTTTTAGTTCCCACGCTGGCATTAATCTGCTCAATATTTACAGATGATTGTGCTTTTGCCGTTAAAGTTGTTCCTGAAAAAATGCCGATGGCTACAGAAACAAGAAAGAAGTTTTTCATACGTAAACTTTGGGTTTAAAACGTAAGTACAACTTAGTCTTGTGTATTTTACTCCTCTAAAATTCTGTTAAATTATCTGATTATCTTTACTTATCTATGAATCCTGTCCTACAAACTGATGATTGATTTGTTTTGGTAATGTTGCGCAAAGGTAAACTTCAAATGCCGGAAATGCAAGCTGTTAACGTTATTTTATGATTTTATAATGATTGTTGTGGAAAAACGGATTAGAGATGCAGCCTTTTGTTAGCGATATTTGTGCACCAACCCCTGAAGGGGCTTTCAGACTCTGAATTTTTAAAAATATTATCTATATCAAGAGGTTTAGGGTTTGAATAAAAGGGAAAAATATTTTTATTCATCTTAATCTAACAGTTCCTTTAGGGATTTAGGGCATGAAATTTTCACACTTACACGTACACACACAATTTTCATTACTGGATGGTGCTGCATCCATCAAAAATCTTTATAAAAAAGCACTTGCAGATGGTATGCCAGCCATTGCTATAAGCGACCATGGCAATATGTTTGGCGCATTTGAATTTGTAAAAGAAGCATACAATCATAAAAATGATGATGGTACTTTAAAAGTGAAACCCATTGTTGGTTGCGAGTTTTATATAACTACCGACAGGCATCGTAAATCGTTCAGCAAGGATGAAAAAGATCCACGCAATCACCAGATATTGCTTGCAAAAAATGCAGAAGGCTATAAAAACCTGGTAAAGCTTACATCGCTTGGATATATTGAGGGCATGTACTCAAAATATCCACGTATTGATAAAGAACTCATTCATAAATACCACGAAGGTTTAATTGCAACCACCTGTTGCCTGGGTGCATTGGTACCACAAACCATTTTAAAAAAAGGTGAAGAAGAAGGCGAGAATGAATTTAAATGGTGGCTCAATATTTTCCAGGAAGATTATTATGTGGAGTTGCAGCGTCATGGAATTCCAGAGCAGGAAAAAGTAAATGAAGTGTTGCTGAAATTTGCAAAAAAATACAATGTAAAAGTTATTGCCAGCAACGATAGCCATTATGTTGATCAGAAAGATTACAATGCACATGATATTTTACTCTGCATAAATACCGGCGAAAAACAGGCTACCGAAAAATGGAAAGGTAGTGGCGATGATGATGTATTTTCAAAAGGCAAACGTTTTGCTTTTCCCAATGATCAGTTTTTTTTAAAGACTGGTGCCGAGATGACAGAAGTTTTTAAAGACCTGCCCGAAGCAATTGATAACACCAACGAAATTGTAAGTAAGATAGACCTACTGAATTTAAAAAGAGACATACTTCTCCCCCACTTTACCGTGCCGGCAAATTTTAAAACACAGGATGAATACCTGGCGCATTTAACCTGGTCGGGCGCTAAGGAACGTTATAAAATTTTATCGCCGGAGGCAGAAGAAAGATTAAGTTTTGAGCTGGGCATTATTGAAAAGATGGGCTTTGCCGGATACTTTTTAATTGTAGGCGATTTTATAAAGGCTGGCCGTGATATGGGCGTGTTTATAGGCCCGGGCCGTGGTTCTGCTGCAGGTAGCGCCGTTGCATATTGCATCGGCATCACCAACATCGACCCCATAAAATACAATTTACTTTTTGAGAGATTTTTAAATCCGGAACGTAAATCTATGCCGGATATAGACACCGATTTTGATGATGAAGGCCGGCAAAAAGTACTGGATTACGTGGTGCAGAAATATGGTAAAAACCAGGTAGCACAAATTATCACGTATGGCACTATGGCTGCTAAGTCGAGCATTGCTGATGTGTCGAGAGTGATGGATTTACCACTTGCCGAAAGCAGGGCTATTTCAAAATTGGTTCCGGAAAGGCCGGGCATAAATTTGAAACGATTATTGCATGCACCCTTCAGCATTAAAGAAGCTAAGAATGGCGAAAAATCGCTGGAAGAAAAAGAACAATTACAGGCAGAAGATATTGAAAACGTAAAAAAGTTAAGAGAGATTTATGCTGGTGATGATTTACCAAGTAAAATTTTGCATGAAGCAGAAATTTTGGAAGGCTCTGTGCGTAACACCGGTATTCATGCATCTGCAATCATCATTGCCCCAAAAGACTTAACCGAGTTATTACCGGTTGCAACATCTAAAGAATCGGAGCTTTGGCTTACACAAATTGAAGGCAACTCCATTGAAGAAGCCGGTGTTATTAAGATGGACTTTTTGGGTTTAAAAACCCTCAGCATTTTAAAAACGGGTTTATCTCTTATAAAACAAAACCACGGTGTGGTAATAGATATTGATGCCATACCGTTGGATGATGAAAAAACCTACAAGCTTTACCAGCAGGGTGATACAAACGGAACGTTTCAGTTTGAAAGTCCTGGTATGCAGAAATATTTACGGGAATTAAAACCCGATAAATTTGCAGATCTTATTGCGATGAACGCTCTTTATCGCCCTGGCCCAATGGCATACATACCTGAATATATTGATCGTAAGCACGGCAAAAAACAGGTTGAGTACGACCTGGCAGATATGGAAGAGTTTTTGAAAGAGACTTATGGTATAACCGTGTACCAGGAACAGGTAATGCTGCTATCTCAAAAACTGGGTGGCTTTAGCAAAGGCGATGCAGATATTTTGCGTAAGGCCATGGGTAAAAAACAAAAAGCGGTACTGGATAAAATGAAAGTGCAGTTTGTAGAAGGTGCCACTGCTAAAGGCCATGCAAAAGAAACACTGGAAAAAGTTTGGACTGATTGGGAAGCATTTGCACAATACGCTTTTAACAAATCTCACTCTACCTGTTATGCATTTGTGGCTTACCAAACGGCGTATTTAAAAGCACATTACCCAAGCGAATATATGGCGGCGGTGCTGAACCATGCAGGCAGTATTGACAAGATCACTTTCTTTATGGAAGAGTGTAAGCGTATGGGTTTAAAAGTGCTTGGGCCAGATATCAATGAGTCGCAAAACGGTTTTGCCGTAAATGCAAAGGGTGAAATTAGGTTTGGTTTTAGTGGTTTAAAAGGCGTTGGCGAAAATGCCATCCAGAATATTATTGATGAGCGAACCAAGCATGGCCCCTACGCAACTATTTACGATCTGGCAAAAAGGGTTAACCACCGCAACGCCAGTAAAAAATCTTTGGAAAGTTTAGTTTATTCCGGTGCCTTTGATTGTTTTAAAGATATTACCCGTGCCCAATATTTTTACCAGGCGCCCGGCGATGTGCAGGGTTTAGATAAAATATTAAAATTCGGCTCCGTTTTTCAAAACCAGAATGCCAACTCGGCAAATACGTTGTTTGGCGATATGCAAATGCCGGAAATAGTTCCGCCAAAATTATCGGTTTGCGAACCATGGCCGCTGGCAGTGCAATTAGATTATGAAAAAGAAGTTACCGGCATGTTTATGAGCGGCCATCCTTTGGATAATTATAAGTTTGAAATGCAGCATTATAATATTACGCCGCTGGCAGATTATGTTGAATTTAAACTGGCGGTTAATACGCATGCCAATCCTGCCAAGAGTTTCAGGCTGGCCGGGCTGGTAGTAGATGCACAACACCGCCTTACCAAAAAAGGAAAGAATTTTGCTGTTTTAACCTTGGAAGATTACAGCGGCAAAGCAGAATTTATGCTTTGGAGCGAAGACTATATAAAATACACCAACTACCTGGAAAAGGGTTTAATTGTGATGGTTGAAGGTGCATTCCGGCAGCGATACGATGGGCAATCTTACGAATTCAGTATAAACAAATTACACCTGCTCGAAACCGTAAAATCAACCTTAACCAAACAGGTTATTATTGATGTTGAGCCGCAGTTTATTAATGAAGAAATGGTTGATTTTATTGATGCAAATGTGAAGGCAAACCCAGGTAAAACTTCTATAAAATTTAATGTAATTGACAACCGCAATAAATTTAAAGTGGGTATGTATAGTTTAGAAAAAAGCGTGTTAATGAATGATGACCTTGCTTTTTATTTAAATGAGAACAAGGATATTGAAGTGAGTGTGGTAACGGCATAATGTTAATCCGTTAATTGGTTAATCCGTTAATTAGTAGAGAGCATTTTATTTTAAAAGCTCTTGTGATACTGTACTGATTTACGGATTAACTGATCAATTAATTAACGGATTAACGGATTACTCAATCATAAAAATCTCCCGCTTCCCTCCTTCAACACATTCCATATATCCTTTCATGATGTCTTTTAATTCATCGCTCATAGTTGCGGAACGCAGGTTTATAAAAAATCCGCCAATATCTTCTGTTTCTGATTCTAAAATAACTGTCCAGTAGGTACTAACTATATCTGTAAGTACTCTTACATTTTTCATTCCCTGTGTTTTTTCAAAATGTGGTGCTGCCAGTTTAAACATTTTCACAAGGTCCTTTGCCTTGCCGGGTTTTGCCTGGAAAACTTCTCTGATCTGATACATGGTATATAATTTTAGCTAATAAAGATAATACAGGAAGTTGCAAGCTACAAGCTTCAAGGGTGCAAAATTTACGTTGTGGAACTTTCGAAAGTGTAGTCATTTTACTTGCTTCTCCCTTGAAACTCCTTCCCTTGCAGCTTTCAAAAGAGGGGGTTATCCATTCTAAAATAGCTGTATCCTCAGTCACATTGGCTTCCAATATGCCAATTATAGTTCAGCACATGTTGTGGATATGTCATAACAACATATTCAAAACTTTGGATTTAAATTTGCCCTCTATCAAAAACAAACTAAAATTTTAAAATAAATATTATGGCACAAGAATTCACAGATGCAAACTTTCAAACAGATGTTTTAGACTCTGATAAATTAACAGTAATTGATTTTTGGGCAGAATGGTGTGGCCCATGCCGTGCAATAGGCCCGGTTATTGAAGAACTGGCTACCGAATATGCCGGCAAGGTAAATATCGGCAAGGTTAATGTTGATAATAACCCACAGGTTTCTATGAACTATGGTATCACCAGTATTCCGGCTATCCTTTTTGTAAAAGGCGGACAGGTGGTTGATAAATTAGTTGGTGCACAACCAAAATCAAACTTTGTAAAAAAGATTGAGCAGCATAAATAATAATCGCTGATTAATTTGATTTTATTGATTTCGCAGATATAAGAATCCCCCCAATAAATCGGGGGGATTTTTTATGCAACAATAGTTGAGTTGAATAATTAATGTTGCAGCTATTTTATTCATTAATTAAAGGCTCAGGATGCGCACTGGTTATAGCATCGGGATCGTGTTTGTGTTTGAAAAAAATAAGGAATAATACACCAATAACTAATGCATAAATTGCAAATACAAGCCAGATACCATGCCAGTCTCTAACACCATCGGCACTGGTGTAATATTTCTGAATCATCCATCCGCTTATTTTACTTCCCAATACAGCACCAAAGCCATTAGTGATCATCATAAATAATCCCTGGGCACTTGAACGTATTTTAGAATCGGTACAGGTTTCAATAAACAAAGATCCGGATATATTGAAAAAATCAAATGCCATTCCGTAAACGATACATGATACAATGATCATCCATAATCCTTCCTCAGGATTTCCAAAAGAGAATAATCCGAAACGTAAAAACCAGGCAATCATTGAAATAAGCATCACCTGTTTTATACCAAAACGCTTTAAAAAGAAAGGTATAGCCAGAATAAACAAGGTTTCAGATATCTGAGAAATAGACATGATGATGGTAGAATATTTAACAACAAAAGATTCCGCATACGCAGGCACTTTGGCAAATTCAGATAAATACACATCGCCATACATATTGGTTAACTGCAACGCTGCACCTAAAAACATGGAAAATATAAAGAACATGGCAATTTTAGGATTTTTGAATAATTTAAAAGCATCCAATCCTAATTTTTGTGCAAAGCTTGCGTTTTCTGAAATTAATTTTTGTGGAGGGCATTTAGGTAATGTGAAAGAATAAATACCAAGAATTACCGCAGAAATGGCTGAAATATAAAACATGTTACCCGATGCTTTATTGCCTGAAAGATTTGTTAACCACATGGCAGCAATAAAACCAATTGTTCCCCAAACCCTGATTGGCGGAAAAACTTTTACAACATCGTAATTGTTATTTTTAAGAATTGTGTAGGCAATAGAATTTGACAATGATATTGTTGGCATATAACAAAGCATTGCACCGAATATGATTCCAAAAAATGCAACAGGACTACCCGCCATTGGTACACATGCTAAAAACAATCCTCCTAAAATATGTAAAATGCCATAAAGCTTTTCGGCATTTAACCACTTATCGGCAATAATACCTGTTAAAGCAGGCATTATGATGGATGAATAACCCAATGTTGCAAATACATCGCCAAATTTTTCACCACTCCATTGTTTGGTGCCAAACCAATAATTGGCAACAGTAATCAGCCATGCACCCCAAACAAAAAACTGCAAAAAACTCATCAATGTGAGTCTGAATTTAATCGTCATATAGCTTTGTTTATTTTAATTGTGGAAGATATACATTTATTACACAAGTAAAACGTTCATCAATGTTTTTTTACCAGACCTTTTCACCAAAAATTAGCGTTACAACATCTATTATCATCGTAAATTTGTAAAAATTTTAGTGATGATAAACTCTATCGATATTTTAATTGATGCCGCTGCAGATGAGGGGCTTAAATCTATTGCCCAAAAAGTAAAAAACAAAGAAAGAATAACCGATGAAGAGTGCCTGTTGCTGTTTGAAAAAGGCAGCCTGGCTTTTGTAGGGGCTTTGGCCAATTTTATACGTGAAAGACTGCATGGCCACCGTACTTATTTTAACCGCAACTTTCATATTGAGCCTACCAATGTGTGCGTTTTCAGCTGCGAGTTTTGCTCGTACAGCCGCTTGTATGCAAATAAGGAAGAGGGATGGGAACTGAGCATTGACCAAATGCTGGACATTGTAAAAACCTACGATGGCAAACCCATAACTGAAGTGCATATTGTTGGTGGCGTACACCCAAAAATGAACATGGCTTATTTTATTGAGCTGATGCAGAAGATAAAAGCGCATCGACCCGATTTGCATGTAAAAGCTTTTACAGCGGTGGAACTGGATTATATGTTCCGCAAGGCAAAACTTACTGTGGAAGAAGGGATGAAGCAACTGCATGAAGCCGGCCTGGATAGTTTACCGGGCGGTGGTGCCGAAATTTTTCATCCGGAAATTCGCAGGCAAATTTGCGAAGATAAAGTTGATGGCGACGGCTGGTTAAAAATTCATGAAACAGCACATAACTTAGGTATGCACAGCAATGCTACTATGCTTTACGGCCATATTGAAAAATATGAACACAGAATTGATCACATGAGACGCTTAAGAGAACTGCAGGATAAAACCGGAGGGTTTAATACTTTTATTCCGCTTAAATTCCGCAATGGAGATAATGCGATGAGTCATGTACCGGAATCGGTTACTACAGAAGATATGAGGCTGTATGCGATTGCCAGAATTTACCTGGATAATTTTCCGCACCTGAAAGCTTATTGGCCAATGCTTGGCCGCCAAAATGCACAATTGAGCCTTTCATTTGGTGTAAATGATATAGACGGCACCATTGATGACTCAACAAAAATTTACAGTATGGCAGGCAGCGAAGAGCAAACGCCAGCCATGAGTACACAAGAATTGGTTACACTTATAAAACAGGTAAACCGTAAGCCCATTGAACGTGATACTTTATATAACATGGTAAAGGATTACAGTAATGTTGATTTTGCAAATGCCGGATTTGATTCATCCCTCAACTAAACAATCATTCCTGGAAATACAGGTGATTGTGATTACTACATTTGGGATTAAAATTGCTGTTGCAAAATGGACAATGGTAATTACAAGATTTGTATTGTATGATGGTCATGGTTTGTTTGCAAATGCCACAAAGAATTGCTTCAGTATCAAATTCCTCATTTTTCCAAAGTTCTGGTTTGTGAACGACTTCTTCCTCGTGACAGAAATAGCAGGGATAATAACTGTTGCAACATTTGAATTTAATGGCAATTACATCCAGGTCTGAATGATAATGCACACATCTGGTCTGTTCATCTACTGTTTTTCCTTTTACAACAATGCTCATAAAATCGTTATCTGATCCGGAAATCAAATTAGCATTTTTTTGTAAAGCGGTAAAAAATATTTCTTAGTTTTTTGTCATTAACTGGCTGTTGTTGTACATTTCCACTGCGGCAAGTATTTTTTTTGCCTTGGGCGATACTTTGGCTTTACTATTAAAAAACTCCAATGCCTTGGCATCTTCTTTAAGCATAGTTTTTAAAGCATCTTTTGAGTAGGCAATGATGTAACCATCATTTCCATTCTGCAAAAAATATTCATCGCTGGTGTTTGCACCGTTATAATATTTGCGGCAATACACATTTAATTTACCAGATAATATTTTAACCGCAAAACCTGGCAATGTTTGTACAGATACGTTGGCCGTTTTTTTACTGGTCAATATTTTTTCAGATACTGCATAATGCCTTTCATTTTGATAAGCAATAATTTCTTTTGCAGTAATAACCACTTTACCATCTCCTAAAAGATGGGGTGTGGTTAAAAGCCCTGTAACTAATCTTAAGGTGGTAAACTGCCTGATAGTTCCATCATTTAAGCGAACAAAACAGGGTGCTGCTGTTTCATTTACAGTTGTTGTTTCTGTTTGTGTACGATCAATGGAATTTTTGCTTACTGCGCAGGAGTTTAATAAAATTGTTGTGCTTATAAGCACAGCAAATGCTGGTGTAAAGTTTCTCATTGGGTTTGGAGGGTTTTTTAGCTTAAACGATAAAAGGACTCAATTATTATACAAACTGAAATTATTTTTTAATATAAAAAACAAAAAAACAAGTTCATTATTGGTTTGCAAAAAGTACAATAACAAGTATCAGTGCTACAAATAAAAGTGTGAGGCAGCTTACAGCCAGATAGGTAATGGTTCTCATACTAATGAATTTTATTGCCAAAAAATTGCAAATAATATACCAACAGCACAATACTGTTGATAAGTTAACTTGTACTGTATATTATTTTCTCTTTACATTTTCATGTAACCAAAATATAAAACAGAAAAAGCCTTATTTTATTTTATCAGCATTAAAAATTGTATTAAAATTTATAGGTTTAGTTCTTTATCGTCTCTAAATTTTATATATTGTACTTAAATCAAGTTATAATATGAAACTTCAGAAAATCGTTTTGCCTGTGCTTTTAATTACACTCGTTATTAACGTATCGTGTAAAACAGTTGGCCGCATTGCTGCCAAATACTGGCTTAAAAGAGAGATAAACGAATTTGTAACTAATTGCGAGGATAAAGCTTCAAAACTTATAGGCAGTGAAAAAGCGCATCAATATTGCGATTGTTCTGTTGACCTGGTTGCTGAACAGTATCATAATTACCAGGATGCAAAAGACATATCAGTAAGAGAAATACTGGATTTTATAAACAAGTGTAAGTAACTTCTTTACCAAATTAGTTTCGTACAACTACATCAATCACCTGGCTTTTATCGGCTCCCTCCCACCGGTAGCGTACTGTATAAAGTTTAGCAGCATTTGTTTTTAAGCGATATGGAATTTTTAAAGTACAGTTAACACTATTGTTTTCCATAGCACCTTTTACTTTTTTTAAAAGTATATCGGTTATTTTTATTTCATTTAAATCACTGTCGTACACCCAAAAGGTTTCTTTACCCGAAAATATTTCAGATAGACTGGAACCCTCAATATTTGAAATATCCATGCTGGTGTAAGCCATTTTAGGTGCCACTTTTATGGTAGTATCTACATTAACCAGCATATCTTTTGCCTGTAATCCGTTTATAAAAGCATTTACTCCGGTATTAGCTTTAATATTCTTTGCATTTTTAGAAACCTGAAGCGGTTCGCCTGGTCTTGCAAAACTCACAGGTATCTCAAGCCGCAATTGATTTTTTCCTTTAAGATCATACAGCCGTACCTTTAAAATGCCGCCCACATTACCTTTCATTAAATCGGTTCCAATTCCAAATTTTATGCTGAAGGCATTGAGATCTTTTGCCGAAAATCCATTTGAATAAGTTTTAAGAAAAACATTGGGATTATTCATAAGCATTTCGCCCCTGGGAGATAATACAATTACCTCTGCAGCGGCAAACATTGTTTTAGCATTATCGCTTGTAAAGCCATTGGGCTGCTGCAGTCTTATTTCAATTTCTTTATTTAACGGCAATCTGTTGTTTAAAAGCTGAGCACCGTCAATTTTAATATCAATTGCATTGGCAGCAATGCCTTCATTAAAAAATTTCATGCCGGTTAAAGGTATAATACCATTTTTTTGAGCCAGGCCTGGGTTAACAAAAAGGAAGCAAGCAGTAACAGCAGTAAAAAAATATTTACAGCTTAAAAACTGAGTTTTCATGAAGGTATAAATTTAAAATGGTGAAGTATTACGGATTATACACAGCATTTTACTGCCTGTCAAGTAGCAAACGAAGGGTTGGGTAAATTATTATGTACTTATTGTATTGTTAATAAGATTTGTGATTTCTTTATCGCAGAAATTTTAAACGGCATTAATACTCTGGTATTTTTTGGTTTATCCAAATCTGCAGATCAGATGTTTTTTATGTAACAATAATCATTCTCAAAAGGTTCTTTATTAAATCCCATTACTTTTAAAAACCTTTCATGCTTTGGATTGTGTACATGCATATATACAATACGTTTAATGCCTTTGCCATGCAAAAATTCTTTGCCCTCATCAAACAAAAAACGCCCCACTTTATAATCCCGGTATTTTGGTACTGTATAATTAATTTTTACAAATGCATCGCCATTTTGGTTAACTGTTGCCACAAAAAGATTTGCCACCACAATATCACGAAGTACCACAAAACGTATTTCATTTAGCTCCAATCCCATTACAAAACCAGGAAAATAAGTTTCAATATCTTTTTTATAAAAAGAAAGAAACTTTGGTATCAACGCAGCATCATTTTTAAATTCAACCAGGTCAAATTTTTCCTGCCTGCGGTATATTTTAAAAAGAAAATACATGTTGATAGCCAGTAAAACAGCATTGGTTAAAACAATAGGGAAAGCGTTTATTAAAATGCCGTAGCAAACAAATGAAAGGCAGCCCAGGCTATTTATCCAACGAAATTTAATATCGTTGGTAACCCAAAGAGAAACGGCTAAAAAAATAAAAGCGAAATAACCCAGCAACTGTGCAACTAAATTAATCATATCAGTAAAAGTAAGTTTGCAAGTTACGTGGAAAATGAGTTTTTTGCTGTTTCAACATAATGCTGATATAGAACTTTCTTATCAATTTTTTTAATGACATACATAATGATTACTTTTAACAGTAGTTTATTAACCGCCGCAATTAACTGTATGAACCGGAGTTTGATTTTAATTTTTCTTTTTTGTATCTCCAATGGCCTTTTTGCACAAAAACAAAAAGCAGACAGCATTATCAATTTGTTAAATGCTGAAAAAACCGATACTGGTAAAGTCAAATTTATGAATCAACTGGCAAGTATTATGAATGGGTATGACCCCGAATCGGCTTTACAATATGCACAGAAAGCATTGAGCCTGGCAACTGCGGTTAATTATACTATGGGCCAATCAAAAGCACTTAGTAAACTGGCTTATGTTTATAATACCATGGGTAATTATCCCAAAGCACTTGAGCTGAATTTGCGTAAACTTAAGCTTGACGAAAAAGGCAACAGCCCTTATGATCTTGTAATGTCTTTAAACAATATCGGCATTGTTTATAATTACCAGGAAGAATATGCCCAGGCATTAAAATATCATTACAAAGCAGATTCCGTTATCCTGCATAACAGCATTGATGAAGAGGTAAAATATTATGTTTACATGAACCTTGGTGATGTGTATTATAAAATGAATAACACCGATTCTGCATTCAGTTATTTTAATAAATCGCTGGTAGTATCCAGCAATTTAAAAAACGATGATTATATCGGCAATTCAATGACCGGGTTGGGCAATACCTATGCAAAAATGGGCAATGCTCCTTTTTCGCTTTTAAATTACCACACTGCAATTACTTACCTGCAAAAAGCAAGTAACAATGATGTATTATGCGAAGCCATGCTTGGGCTCGCCGGTTTATATCAGCAGCAATTGAATCAAAATGATTCGGCTGTTTATTATGCCACACTTTCGCTTGGTATTGCCGAAAAAGCAGCACTTATGCCAAAGCAGCTTGAGGCGGTCGATTTTCTTACAAACCATTATAAAAAAACCGGCAATACAGATAAGGCTTATTATTATTTGCTTAAGGTGCAGCAATTGAACGATTCTATAAACAGCAAAGAAAAAATACGGGAGTTGCAACTGATGTCAACCAATGAAAACATCAGGCAATTTGAAATAGAAGAAAATAAAAAAATTGTTAGAAAAGAAAGAAAACAACAATTACAATTATTGTTTATCGGCATCTTTATACCCGGATTTTTTCTGATAACACTTTTACTCAGCCGCATCCAGGTTCACACAAGGGTAATAAAGATATTGGGCATCCTTTCGTTACTGATCTTATTTGAATACCTTACCCTCCTGCTGCACCCAACTGTTGCTGCTTTTACAAACCATACACCGGTTTACGAAATGTTTATTTTTGTATCCATTGCAGCATTTTTAATACCGGCACACCACCGCATTGAAACATGGCTTATAAAAAAACTGACCAGTAAAAACGGGTCAGTTAAATTGAATAAAATAAAGTTGAAATTAAATAAAGAAAAAAATATACAAGAAGATTAATTACCGCCACCTGGTGTGGGCGAAACATTACCCTTCATCTTTACCATTGAGTCTGTTGAATCCCTTACTTCAGTTGTAGTAGTGGTCGTTTTAGTTTCAGTGGCAGCTTCATCTTTCACAGTTTTTTTGCCCTCGTTGTTACAGGCGGCTATAGTAAAAGACAATAATAAAATGGCTCCCAGAAAAAATTGCAGTTTTGTTTTGTTTGTTTTAATCATTGTTGTAGAGTTTTAGAGCATAAGTTTACAATTAAAATTTCATAAAATCAAACAATAGCTTATTAATTGTAATCTATTTTGTTTACTTTGTTATAAAATGGAGTTTATGAAAAGGATTTTATCCATACTACTATCACTCTCTGCAATCAGCTTTGCTGCAGCCGCACAATCGGTTTATGAGTTATCATTTACATATCCCGATAACAACAATTTAATTACATACAAGGCTTTTTTTATAGATTATAATGATGGTAAAGGCCAGGCCAGGCTTAGGTTTACAGCACCAAACAGCAACGATAGCGTACTGGTTGATCTGGATGTTGCAGAAGAAATCTCTGAATCAAACCAGGTTTGTAACAGCGATGAAAGAATTTATTATAAACTCAAAAATCCAAAATTTATAGAAAGTAAAAACCCGGACATTACCCTTCCGGCTTATTTATGTTTTAAAAAAGATATGGCATCAGGTTTATTTGAACCCATGGGCGTAGCTGCTTCATCAACCGATTGCAATGCAGATGTAATTAAATTCAGCAAGGTAACTCCAATTGACAAAAAAGATTTAACCAGGGAATTTGTACTTAACTATTTTAAAGTGAATGACCCTTTTTACAGGAACATTTTTGTACTCAATAATTCAAAAGATTTAACCACATCAGAACGAAACATAAAACTTTTTTTATTGTTTGTTGCCAATGTAACCGATACCCTTATCGGCAAAGCAAATAGTAAAGACATGTACGATGCCATAAAATTTTTTCAAAAGGTGAAGGACTTTTTGGGAATTGATGCATTTGTGTATGACAGTGTAACACGCAATAACTTTAACCGGCAAACAGTAATAAATAAGATAAACAGTTTTTTAACGCCGGGCGAAAAAGACATTGTTGTTTTTTATTACGCCGGACACGGTTTCAGGCAATTAAAAGATGGTTGGCCCGGCCCCTACTACGACATGCGGGACCTGGTAGTTGATAAAAGGAAAAGCTACTTAGAGAATGCTATAAGCACGGAAGAGATTACAAATCTAATAAGAAAGAAAGGCGCCAGGCTGAATTTGATATTAAGCGATTGCTGTAACGATACTGTTACCAAAACAAACCCCATTGCAAAAGCCCCCGCACTCAGTGGAAAAAAAGGCATGTTCGATCTGTTCTGGAACACCCAAAAATGCCGCAATCTATTTTTAAATACAAACATAACAACCATCATGGCTTCGGCAGCATCGCCTTATCAACTGGCTATAAGCAATACTGAATTTGGCGGCTACTTCTCTAACTTTTTTATTAATACGATGGAAACCAATTTAAGCCTTGCAAATAGATACCCTACACTTACCTGGGATGATATTTTTAACCAGACAATAAAAAAAACTGAAACCATGGCCGGCCGAACCTGGTGCGATGATGCGAATACCATTAAATGCAACCGGCAAAGGCCTTTTGCAAATATTATGTATGGAAGGTTTTAAGGCAACGTTTTTTTATACTTTTTCATTACTGTACTGCTCATTAATGTTTGCCATTTTGGAGTTTTGCGTAATTGTTCTAAATAACTGTCATTATTAAATACATACCAAAAATTAAAGCCCGAATTTATTGCAAGCTGTAAATATTTCCAGGCTTCATCTACATCACTACTTTTTGCATATAACCTCGCCAAGGAGTAATTATTATACCAGCTTGTTTTGCTTTGCTTTGCATTTAAACTTTTAGTATAAAATTCAATGGCCTGTGCTGGTTTACCTGCAAGCATGCCAGCAAGCCCCCGCAGGTTATTTATTTCAGGAACAAAGTATGGAACATAGCTTTCTGTTTTATTTAGTGATTCATCTGCCTTACCAAAATTACCAGCCCAAATATTGTATTGAGCAAATAAGATACGCTTTTGCAAATTAACCTGGTTACTATCGTTCAGATAAATAAGCTGGTTAAAAGCTGCCCTGTTTTTATGAAGTGCATTATAAATATCAACTAATGTAAGCCTTGCATTTGCATTAGCCGGTATCAGCGATAAAGATTTTTCAAAAAATGGAAATGCCTTTCTTTTTGAACCAGCCCACAAATAAATATTACCGGTTTTAAAATGAATATCGGCCAGTGTTTCCTGTTCAGATATCAGCTCCGCTGCACGCTGCAGGTATGCAATGCCATCCTTGCGGGGCATGTAAATAAGATCGGCACTTAAAATAGATTCGCCGGTACCAGGCACCTCATAATAAAACCTATTTGGCCGTACTGCCATTGTAGAAAGTTTTATTTTGGAAATGGCACCTGTTTCAGATCTGTCGTACAAAGCCAGTGAATCAATTTTATCAAGTTTAAAATAAATATCAGTATCAATAAACATTTCTTTATTCATTAACGGAAACCACGCAATGGAATCAAGATATTGAATACGTGTTGTATTGGGGGCATATTTATATAGGAGGGTTCCCAACCGGTAAACCCATTCTCCATTGTCCGGAAACCGGTCAATCACCCTCCTGTAAAACTCATTTAGTTCTTCATCAGACTGCTGCTCAGACTCACGTGCATACTGCTTTATCACAGCTTCGGTTTCATTGTAGCGCCCCTGCTTTTCAAGCAATTGCCAAAGCTTTACATAGGCAGGAGTTTGTTCTCTATACCATATTTGTATTGCAGGCGTATATATCAGTCTTCCAAACACATCGTATTCTTTATTTTGCCTGAAAGTTGTTATCAACCGGAAATATTTTTCTGCTTCTTCCACATGCTTCCAGCTTTCGTAAAGCGTGCCCAAAAAATAGTAATCTTCTACGGGGTGATAATATTTAAATTTGAAAAATTTCTCAAAACACTCATGGTAGTATTTGTATTTTTTCGATCTGATAACAGAATCAACATACTTTCTGAATTGAGTGGTATCTTTTGAATTTGAAGCTGCCAGTTTAAACATCACTTCGGCCTCTTCCCATTTTTGCTGATCGTAATATGCCTTGCCCAGGTAATGATAAACAAGTGGGTTTGTTTTATCAATAGCCACTACTTTTCTTAATATGCGTATGGCATTGGCATATTTCCGATGTGCGTATTCCTGCACACCCCAGGTAAAAAAAGCAAACACATCTGTTGGTTCAAGTATGGAGGTATCTACAATGCATTCCAGAAATGTCATTGGTGCCAATGGATCGGCCCATGGTGACAGTTCCCATTCGTTACTTTTAAAATGATAACCTTTTTTGCGCAGGTCGGCTTCGTAAAAAAAAGAATCGGCCAAAGCATAATTGGCTGTATTCATATTTACATAACCCAATCTTTCAAAAGGCATAAAATGCCGTGAGTTAATTTCTATGGCATGATGATAATCCTCCTCTGCAAAAAGCAGGTTTCCTTTTCTCTCATAAATAAAGCCACGGTTTATGCTGATGCTTTGCAGGTTTTTTTGCAGGCTGTCTGCAATATCAACAAAGGCCATTGCTTTGTCGTAAGCATTTTGTGCTATATACAGGCCGCTTAAATTGGATTGCGGTATTGCCCACTGCGGCGATAATTGCGTTGCTTTAATAAAATTACTTTCAGCAGCTGTAAAGTTTTTTTTGTACTGGTATAGCACGCCCAATTCGTTATAAATGTAAGCAGCGTGTTCTTCCAAATCCAATGCTTTTTGTTGTTCAGTTAAAGCCTCCTCAATCATTGGGGCCGGGTTTTCTGTAAGCGGAATTTTTAACCGCAGTGCCAGGCCCGAAAAATAGTGTAAAAAAACTTCGGCCTTAGTGCTGTAATATTTATCGGCTCCGCAAAGTTTTAAAGCAACAGCAAACATCCTGGTGTAAACATCGTAACCATTGTTATTGCTGTTGTAATACCGGCGGCGTTCCAGTTCAGCTTCATCGCCCCTTATATAATTTGCAATTACTGTTTGCCCAACATCCAGCAAAGCACTGGCAACATCTAAATTAAACCGGCTTAATTTTTCTTTATCATTTTTTAATTCAGTTTCCAGTTCAACTAATTTTGTTTTTTTGTTTTCATCCGGCGCAAGCGTTTTTAGTTTTGTAATGATAGCAAACGCAATTTCATCTGCTGCAAGCATGTTTAATTTAAGGCTATCTGTTATGCCCTCCAGGCTTTGATTTTTTAATACCTTAAAAAAATAGTCTGCAGGTTCTGCATTGTTATCATCATCTGCCGCAGGCATAGCATTCATAAGCATAACAATGCCTAAAGAATCATTCTTAACCTGTTCTTTAATTTTTTTTGATTCAGATTCAACAACCGTTGCAAGCTGAAACCCGCTGCTGCCATTAATCACAGGGGTTTGTACATCACCTTCGCTTTTAAGAACGAGGTCGGTTGCCATTTTATTTTCAAGATAATTTTTAAGTTCGCCAACGCTTACCGTTCCATCATGGTTTGCATCGGCCAGGCCACCTTGTAAACCATTAACCAGGTAGTAACTAAACACACCTCTTCCCCCACCCCAATCTTCTTTTTCGTTGCTCAACTGATCTGGTTTGCTCGATGCCATCCTGATCTCGTTTTGCTTTTTCAGCATCAGTTGTTCTCCCACAAAAAAATTGCCTTTAAATTTATTTCCATTTAAGGTACCTGAGTGGCAGGCATCGGTTATCACAATTACTTTTGCTTTTGTTTGTACCGATAAGGTGTTTACAATATCATTGAGGTAATCTATACTTAAACCCATATTTACAAAAGCAACCGATGGTGTGTTGTAACAAATGAGGTAGCCGTTCTTACTCATGGTAACATTCTCCATTTCTCCATGACCGCTAAAATAAAAGAATACTTTATCTCCTTCCTTACAATTATTCATCAGCCACCTGAAGGCTTTATCAACCTCGCCAATAGTAGCCATACTATCGGTTAGCAGTTTTATATTTTGTGTGGGCACCAGGCCACCGGGGCCCGACTTTAAAAAATCTGCAAACACCATGGCATCTTTATTTGAGAAAGAAAGTGGCGGTATATCCGGATCTTTGTAGGCTGAAATGCCGATTACAATGGCGTAGGTATTGCCGGTTGAAGGTTGCGGCGCATCATTTTTTAATAATGGCTGCGCCTGTGCAAAAAAGAATACAAACAAAAAACTTATTGAAATAAGAAAGTGTTTCATTTGTTGTTGCAAAATTTTTGTAAAAGATACTTAAAAAAATTATATCAAACTATCGCCTGTACAAAGCTTGCTTAACGTTAACTATCATACAATAAAAAAGGCAGTTGTAAAAACTGCCCATTTCTGGTTACTTATTTTTAATGCCACGGGTTAAACCTTTGGCGTATCATTGTTACCATCGCTGCCGGGTGCAGGCATCAACACATAATCATTAAACTTTGCTTCGTTGATATCCTCGTAAACCGATTTGCCTATGCTGGCAAGTTTGGTCATTTCGGCCCACAGTGTGTTGCCTTTAACAATGCGTTCCTGTGTTTCTGTATCCCGGTTATCAATAGCATCTTTAATATCATCCAGTTCATCATCAAATTTTTGCGATATCTTTTTTAGCGCATCTATTTGTGTGGCGGTTAAACCCTGGGGCTCCAGGTCGGGTAAATATTTGGTAGCCATACGCACTACTCTTTTAGTGAGGCGATAAAAATCGGGGTCTGTAACACGAGTCAAATCTTCAAAGCCAAAATTGTTATACTTGCCTTTGCCGCTGTAAACAATATCAGCCATGTTTTTAATTTGCCTCACAGCAATTTCGGCCTGCTTGCGGCTTGCATTCTTTTTTATAGTAGCGTCATTTACGAGGCCAAGCAATTCCTGATCTGTGCTGTGTTCATTAAAGTTGCTGATGAGTTGATTTAAATCGTTAACAGTATCAGCAGTAACTTTTCGGACAGCCAGGTCGGTTAGGTCTCTTGTGAGGGTTTTTACAAGCCCATCGGCTTTTTGTTTTAGTTCTCCATCTGTTGTGGAATAGCTGCGGATAATAACTTGTTGTGGCATGTTTAATATTTTTAAGGATTAAATAAAAGCCTAAAGTAATAGTTTGATTTGCAATTTTATAGTGTTGATATTAATTATTATCCACATAATTATGCACATATACCAGGTAATTATTAAGTTATAGCCGAAGTTTTATGATTGCTTTTAGCCTTTACGCTATATATATGTGCTAATGCAGCAACTACGGTTTTAGAAAGGGCACCTACGGAGCCAGCGAAAGAAAATCTACATTCCGATGAGGTAAATCTGTACTCCGATACAGTAAATTCATGCTCCGATAAGACAAATTTGCACTCCGATGAAGTAAATTCACACTCCGATGAGGTAAATTCAGTCATTTTGTCGTAAAAGATTGCGTAGATGAGGCAATTGGTTGTAGAATTAGATTAACTGAGTTTGGAGGACTGTTTTTAGGTATTTACAGGGAGAGTTTAGGCATAGGTAATTTATTGTTATGCTACTTAGTTATTATAATTTGTATTGGAAGATGGTGAAAATGAACGGTGACTTATACAAAAAGGTGCGTATATTACAGGGTTAGTGGCAATATTTACAGACAGACATTTTACATATGAACAACATAGACATAGCAAGACAATATTTTGAAAACTATAAACAGTCTTTTCAACAGTATATTGCCGACGACTTAAATGAATCAGATACACGTTCTAAACTAATTGACAATATTCTAATCAATGTATTAGGATGGGAAGAGGCAGACATCAGAAGAGAAGGACACGTTGATTCGGGTTACTTTGATTATAAAATATCGATCCCAGGGATTCATTTTATAGTTGAAGCAAAACGACAATTTATAGAGTTTAAATTGCCAGCTAATCATAAGATGGCGACAACAAAATCATTGCAAGGCGGCAATAAGGAAGTTATTAAACAAATTAGAGATTATACAATTGATGAGAGCATACAATATGGAGTTATCACAAATGGAACTCAATTTATCTTCATCAAAACAATCAACACGGACAATACTGATTGGAAATCAAATAACTGTTTAATCTTTAATGGCATACAAGATATTGAAAATCGGTTTGTTGACTTTTACGACAACTTATCAAAACACAGTCTTATTTTCAACGGTGGTTTTAGGTATGATTTGCCAATATCAACAATTGAAAATAAAACAATTTTAACAACACTCATAGACCGAGATAAAGAGTTAATACGAAATTCTTTGAGTGCTAATATTACACCACTTATTGACACCATTTTCGGTGAAATATTTTCAGAAGAAAGAGAAGACGACGCCGAATTTATAAAGGAATGTTTTGTCGAAAACGAAGAAACTAAAAAGAATAAAAATGAGATTGAAAGGTTATTTGGTGACTTTGCTCCAGAAATTACAAACGTAATTCCAGTAGTAAATACGTCAAACCTTTCCACACAAATAATATCAGAAATTTCAAGCGATGAAATTTCAATTAAAAATAATTTTCCTCCGAAACCAATAATAATAATTGGTTCAAAAGGCGCAGGAAAGACAACATTTATTAATCACCTTTTTAAATACAAATTAAATAATGAAGAAGTTGAAAATCATTTTCTAATCTATATTGACTTTAGAAAGTTTTTTGAAACAGAAACGAATTTTGAACCCGAAAAAATTGCCGCCGATATTTTAAACAAGATTTATACAAAGTATGAAGCGTTAGAACTTCATACAATGAAAGTAATGAGGAGAATGTACATTACTGAAATAAAACGCAATGAAGAAAGTACGTGGAAGTATGATAAGGAAAATGACGAGGCAGCATATCAACGCAGACTTTCACTCTTTTTAGATGAAGCTAAAAGTAACAACTTAAAACACTTAGAGTTTCTTTCTAAATATCTAATACGTGAAAGAAGAAAGAGATTAATTGTTATTGTTGATAATGCTGACCAGTTCAATGACTTTATTCAAGAGAAGTTATTTATTTTTTCACACTCCTTGACGAAAGCAACTCTATGTGGAACTGTAATATCTTTAAGAGAAGGCTACTATTACAAATGGCAAAATTCACCTCCTTTCGATGCTTATGAGAGCAATGTTTACCATATCACAGCACCGAATTACATAGAAATCTTACAAAAAAGAATAGATTATGCTATTCAAAAAGCTCCACACTTCGAGAAGAAAGTAAGTGGCACTAATGATAGAGGATTAAATTATAATTTTCCAGCGAATTATATTACGAACTTTCTTTCAGGATTAAAATACTCTATATTTTTTAATGCTAATAGCAGCATTATAGATTTTCTAAATCATACAACCTACCCAAACATTCGAGAGGGATTAAAAGTTTTTAAGAGTTTTCTAACATCGGGACATACAAAAGTTGCTGATTACATATTGAGAGAACAGTACAAAACCGAAAACCAAAAAACTCATTCTGTTATTCCATTACACGAATTCTTCAAATCAATTGCTTTACAAAATAGGCATTATTATAATTCCGAGAAAAGCTTAATTTATAACCTTTTTGTTCCTCCAATTGATTCAAGTGACCATTTTATTAAAATTTACATTCTTAAAGACTTAAATGAGTTTATAGAGAAAAAAAGCTACATCGAAAAACTTATTCCTAACACGACAATTTTAGAAAAACTTAACCAATTAGGATATAAAATAAACGCTATTAATTCAGCTATTTCAAGTTTGCTCAAAGCATCTCTAATTGACACAGATGAACAATTGTCAGATGTTGAATGGAATGAATTACCAAGTTCATTTAATTTATGTCTCACTGCAAAAGGACATTTCTATTTAATGAGTATACTTAATAGGTTTCATTATTTAGACTTAGTGTCGCAAGACACTCCAATCTATGACAATACACAATTTGATAAAATCAGTGCATTGTTCCCTTTATCAAATGAACAGGGAGTTAGAAATATTGCAGCGAGAGTTGATTGTATGAGACAATTTATTTCTTACCTCAAGGAAATGGAATCGAGACAACCTGCACAAGTTTTGGCAGTATATGGTGACATTACGAATACAATGGAGACTCAAATTGAAGCAGAGATTGGGCGTATGAAATAATACTGCCACCAACATAAGGTTTTCCGCCGATGTTGGTGTAGTATAAAAATTTACAAGCCCACTACCGC
>JANMBZ010000092.1:0-12284 GCA_031360765.1 Chitinophagaceae bacterium | reverse complement strand
ATCAAGTTTCTGAATAAACACTACTTCATTAAGTAAATCTATACCTAAAGAATTTCTTTCCCAAAACTGGTAATCTCTATCCTTTGCCTCTACCTTAAAATGAGATAAAACCTGCGGGTGATTTTTCTGCAAATCGTTTTTAAATTGATGAGCAGTAAAAGACGTTAAACTGTGTTGAATTTTATCGGGTATAAATTCTCCGATGGGTTGCCAAATCAGGTGAATATGGTTACTCATTATTACAAAAGCATACAAATTAATTCGTTTTTCAGTTACTAAAAAACGCAGGCTTTCAATAACCACATCCTTATACTTGTCCTGTTTTAAAAGCGGCTTCCACTCCAATATGGTAGCGGTATAAAACTGTGGCCAAAAAATTGGATACTTCATAGAATAGTAAAAGTATAAAGTTTTTACTATGGCTGTATTTGGATATTTCCGGTTTATGCAATTAATTGGCTTTGGCCGTTGGCGAGGAGGCTGCGCTCTGCTGTCGTTGTTGGCCAGAGGCACAACAACGGCGACGAGCGGGCTTGCGTAGCGCCAACAGGGGCTAAGAGCACATAAGTAGGCTGCTTTATTATACCTCTGAGGAAGTCTCAAACCATTTCAATACGCTTTTTTGGGAACTTAAATAATGAGTTTCTCCAATTCCTCCACAACCAACCTTTCCGTTTCTTCCTCACTCAAATCAACGGGCACAAATTTTTCGCCAATTATCTTTTCATATAATTCTATGTAGCGGCTGCTGATGGTTTGTATCCAGGCATCGCTCATGGCCGGCACGGTTTGGCCTTCTTTACCCATAAAATTATTTTCAATAAGCCACTCCCGTACAAACTCTTTGCTCAGTTGCTTTTGGCGTTCGCCTTTTGTTTGTCTTTCTTCAAAACCATCAGCATAAAAATACCGGCTGCTGTCGGGTGTATGTATCTCATCCATCAAAACAATGGCATCATCAATCTTACCAAACTCATATTTGGTATCTACTAAAATCAATCCTTGTTTGGCTGCAATTGCTTTACCCCTTGCAAATAATTGCAGCGCATAATTGCAAAGGGTTTGCCATTCGGCTTGGGTTGCCAATTGCTTATCAATAATCTCTGCTGCTGAAATATCTTCATCGTGCCCTTCGCTTGCTTTTGTGCTGGGTGTAATAATAGGGGTGGCAAAGTAATCGTTCTCCTGCATGCCGTCGGGCATTTCTACCCCACATAATATGAGTTGCCCTGCATTATAAGTGCGCCAGGCATGGCCCGTTAAGTTGCCACGTACCACCATTTCTATTTTAAAAGGCTCACATCTTTTACCAATGCTAACATTGGGTGCCGGTACCAATAAAAGCCAGTTTGGGCATATATCTTTAGTGGCGTTAAGCATATAAGCTGCTATTTGATTTAATACCTGTCCTTTAAAGGGAATGGGGCGTGGTAAAATAACATCAAAGGCAGATATACGGTTGCTGGCAACCATTACTAAATAATTGTTGGAAATTGAGTAAACATCTCTTACTTTGCCGGAGTAAAAACCCGTTTGTTGCTTAAATTTTAACGATTTCATGCTGCTAAAATACCATCAGCGGGTTTAAAACAAATCAATTGCACACATTAAGTTGTTAACAGCCATGGAAAATAAATTTTTCAGGTAGAAATAACAATGCTTAATTTGCTTAAAATTTAAACCCAAAACACGAGATATGAGAAAAGTAACAAGCTATTTGGTTACATTTTTATTGGCCAACATCATCACGATTGCGGCTTTTGCACAAAATGTAACCATCAACGGCAATGTGAGAAACAGTAGTACTAAAGAAGGATCGGGAGCTGTTTCTGTAATTGTAAAAGGCGAAGACAATGGTACTTTTACAGATGATAAAGGAAACTTTAGAATAACAGTAAAAAAATTACCAGTTACACTTTTGATTTCTTCAGTAGGATATGAGTTGCAGGAAGTAACTGTTTCAAACGCTGCAGAAATGAAGCAGGTTGAATTTGTACCTACCAACATATTAGGACAGGAAGTAGTGGTTGCGGCCAACAGGGTGCCTCAAAAAATACTGGAATCACCAGTTTCAATCGAAAGAGTGAGTGCAGCCAACATTCGCAATGCCCCTGTAAGCAGTTACTACGATGTGGTAAGTACACTAAAAGGTGTTGATGTTACCACCTCTTCTTTAACTTTTAAAACACCTACCACCCGTGGTTTTAACAGCAGTGGTAACACACGTTTTAACCAGTTGGTTGATGGTATGGATAACCAGGCTCCGGGCCTTAATTTTTCTGTTGCATCAATCATCGGTTTAAGTGAACTTGATGTTGATAATATCGAGCTTTTATCAGGTGCATCATCCGCATTATACGGTGCCGGTGGTATGAACGGTACTTTGCTTATCAACAGCAAAAATCCTTTTAAATACCAGGGTTTATCAGTGTTGGTAAAAGAAGGTATAATGCATGTTGGTTCTAACAGCCAAAGGCCTGCATCTCCTTATCATAACTGGACCATGCGCTGGGGACAAAAAGTATCTAATAAATTTGCATTTAAAATAAACGCTGAGTTACTGCAGGCAAAAGACTGGCAGGGCCGTGATTACAGGAATTATCAGCGTGCTGCAACAGGCGGAAGCGTTAAAGCAGGTACCAGAGCAAGCGATCCTAATTACGATGGTATAAATGTATATGGAGATGAAACCACCGCAGAAATACGCAGTGCTGTTTTAAATGCAATTGGTTCTACTGCAGCTCCATTTCTTAAAAACTTTATTGATACTTTAAATGGTGGTGCTCCCATCAACGTATCACGTACAGGTTATACCGAAAAAGAAGTAACCAATCCAAACACGGTTAACTTTAAACTGGGTGCAGCGCTTTACTATAAGGTTACAAAACACACAGAGGCATCTATTGCAGCATATTGGGGAACGGGAAATACAGTTTACACAGGTAGCGAAAGATATTCTTTGAAAGATTTTAAAATGGGCCAGTATAAAATTGAATTCAATAACAGATACTGGAATTTAAGAGCATACACTACACAGGAAAATGCCGGAGAATCTTACAACACCACCGTTGCTACCCGTTTATTTAACGAAAGCTGGAAACCAAGTGGTGGAGCCACAGGATGGTTCTCACAATATTCTCAAACTTATTTAGCATTAAGATTAGCTGGTGCTAACGATGCTGATGCACACACAGGTGCACGTGCACAATCAGATGTTGGCCGCCCGGTTGCAGGTACTACAAGATTTGTACAGGCTTATGATTCAATTCGTAAAAAGCCAATTAAAACTGGCGGTGCTTTGTTATTGGATAAATCAGATTTATACAGCCTGGAAGGAAATTACAACCTGAGCCATTTAACCGGTAAGTGGGTTGATATGTTGATTGGTGGTAGCTACAAACAATATGTATTAAATTCTGAAGGAACTTTATTTGCTGATTCTACCGGAAGAATTAAAATTTCGGAATACGGTGCTTACATGCAACTGAGCCGTAAAATTATGAACCGCCTTAATTTAACTGTATCTGGCCGTTACGATAAAAACGAAAACTTTAAAGGCAGAATTACACCAAGAGCAACTGCCCTCATTAAAATAAAAGAGAATAATAATCTCCGTATTTCTTATCAAACTGCTTATCGTTTCCCATCTAACCAGCAGCAATTTATTAACCTCGGCGTAGGTAGTAATGTATTCTTAATTGGTGGTAACCCAGGGTTTAGAGAGTATTATAATTTTGCAGCAAAACCTACTTACGATTTTGATGCTTTAAGAGCAGGTACTATTAAATTATTTACACCTGCTGATTTAAAACCAGAATCTTTATCATCTTTTGAAGCAGGATTTAAAGGCTTAATGATGCAAGGTAAAATGTTAGTGGATGTTTATGGATATTATGGAACATACAAAGACTTCTTAGGTAGAAAAGTTACTGTACAGCAAAGTGGTGCTGCCATTGCTTTAGGCGATACATTAAATGGAAGAAGACTTTCTATACCGGTTAACTCAACTGATAAAGTAAAAACCTATGGTTTTGGCTTAAGTATTGATTACAGGTTACCGCTCAACTTCACAATTGGTGCTAACGTAGCATCTGATGTATTGAAAGATGTACCTGCTACTTTTGTTGCTTACTTTAATGCACCAAAATACAAGGCTAATGTAAACTTAGGTAACTCTGGTTTTGGCCCCGGCAAGCGTTTAGGATTTAATGTAGCATACCGTTACCAGGGTGCTTTCCTTTACCAGGGCGACTTTGCTACCGGCAACTTACCCGTTGTGCAAACACTGGATGCACAGGTTAGTTTAAAATTACCTAAGGCAAATAAATCAATACTTAAACTGGGTGCAACCAATTTGCTGAATCAGTATTATTACAATGCAATAGGCAATTCTCAGATCGGTGGTTTATACTACCTGAGTTTTGGATATAATATCTATTAATCAATCGGTTTAATTGTATCAAATAAAAACAAATAAAATTTTAATTATGAAGTATATAACCAAAAGGCTTAAGATTCATTTTTTGCTGGCCATTACGGCAATGATGTTTATTTTATCGTCCTGTAATAAAGATCTGGAGCAGTTTGCAACACCGGTTGTAGTAGCTCCAGCTGGCCTTGCGCTGGGTGAAACCATTGCAACTATAGCTGATGACAGTTTGTATTACCGTCTTATTGTGAAATCGGGTTTGCTAACAACCATAAACAACAAGTCGAACATCTTTACCATGTTTGTACCTAATAATGCTGCTATGAGGCAGTTCCTGGTAGCAATTGGTGCTCCCGGAGGACAGCCTGATGCGGTTTATTCGGGGTTTATTACCGCTTTTGTACCTGCAACCACCGCAGCTAGTATTGTTAGTTATAACATGATGCCACAGTCTATTAAGATGTCGAGTGTTCCCAATACTTTTCCAAATTTCTTTTATCCAACTAATTTAAATCCAACATCAGGTACACCCGGCTTTAATCCATTGGTAAGGTTATTAACTTTCCCCAGCACCAGAAATGGTAATTGGGTAAATAACATCCCTTTATTAGCGGTAGATAATGTGGTAGCAAATGGTGTTATTCATACAGCGGCAGCATTGCCGGCACCTCCACAAAAAGTTTTATATCAAAGAATTGCTGCTGATGCAGATATGACCATTTTTAATGCGGCTGTAAGCCGTGCAGATAGTGGTGTTGCTCCTGTAAATTCATCGAGCCTTATTTGGGTGTTCAGTAATTTTGGTCCTAACCTTACGGTTTTTGTACCTACAAACCTGGCCATGAAACAATTGATAAGTGCATTAACAGGTGGCTTAATTCCTGTAGCTGCACCTGATGCAGTTTTTATTGGTTTCATAGGTTCAAACAGTGTTACTACACAAACAATAAAAGGTATTGTTGTTTATCATATTTTGGGTAGCAGGGCTTTCACCAATAACTTTCCTACTACAACAACATTTTACCCAACCTTGTTAAACAGTGCTGTGCCATCGCATCCAGGAATAGGCCTTTCAGTTACTTTTACCGGTCCGTTTGTTAGTGCAGCAACAGTAAAAGGTGCTGCCAATGCTACAGCATCAAACATTGCCATCAACCCAACACCAGAGCCAAATGGCACCAGCGATCAGTTTTATGTAAATGGTGTTATTCATAAAATTGACCAGGTTTTAAGACCACAATAATATTTTTATATTGATAAGCAAACGGGCTTCTGATTTTTTCAGAAGCCCGTTTCTATAACATAATACCGCTATGGGCAGTTGGAAGTTTTATGTTACATTTCAACAACATAGTTCAGTGTAATTACGTTAAAAGGCTATAAATCCTATAATAACCATAATAATGAAACTAACTCGACTCAAACTACTCATTGTAGCTGCATTTTTATCAGGCTCCTATAACGCCATATCGCAAAGCTCAGGTTTTATTAACCGCCCTGCTACCATTGCAGCCGGCAGGTTGGTATTAGATCCCAACAGCGATGGATATACCTCGCTAACTACAACCGGTTTTGGCAACAACGATGTTACCAATTCTGAAATTTCGTTTAACGCTATAAAAGCATATTCCATTGAGCCATACAGTGATTTAAGGCGAGGCCCTAATCATGCTTTTTCCGATTTTGTGCCCGATTCTGCAGGCAATGGTGTTTATCATAATTTTTCTGTGGTACAAAATCTAATATTCCGGATGCGCCTGGGTTCTGTGATGCCCGGCTCAAAAGGCTATAGTATTTTAATGGATACCGATGGTAAGTTTGGAGCAAGCGGTGCCAATGCCGATCCCAATTATATAGCCTCTACAACCGGTACCAATGGTAACCCCGGTTTTGAAATAGAAGTGGTGCTGGAAACCAATTTCAGAATTGCCATTTATAATGTAGATGGAACATCATCGCCTGTACTGGTAAAGCAATATACAAACTGGCAGGATATGTCGCAGGTTTCTATAGCATCAACAAACGATAATGGCGATCCCGATTTTCTCATTGATTTTTACATACCTTTTTCAGATCTGCAGGCAGCGCCTTTTAATTTAACGGCCGCTTCGCCCATTCGTATGAGCGCCACAACGGTTATGTCGCCACAGGCTGCCATTGGCGGTCCGAGGTCAGATATTTACGGCACGGCAGGCGATACCTACGAAGATTTTATTGATGGCCAACCTGCCTGTAACATATTTAATAACCCGGTAAGCTGTCCTACAGCCATGTGTACAGCAGCACCCACTGTTAATTCACCAATAAGTACCGGTACGGTTAATATAAGCGGTACCTGGACAAAATCTGTATTAAGTGGGGCTCTTGCTACAGCCACAATTACGGTTTATAAAAACGGTTTATCAATAGGTACAGTTCCAGGGGTAACATCAGGCACCACCTGGACACTTAATAGCATTACACTTGTAAACGGAGATATTATTACAGCCAAAGCACTTGCAACCGGCGAAACCATGTGCTTAACCAGTAATGCGGTTGCGGCATCTACCTGTAATGCATCTAATATACCATCTACACCAGTGCTAAGCTGCACTACTGGCAGCAAGGGTATTAATGGTACAAATTTAAGTACCGGCTGGGTAGTGCATGTTGATAATGTAACCCGTAATGTATTGGATAACAGTGTAACCAATGGTACAGGCCTGTTTGGTGCAAATACCGGCACAAGCCCCAATATAACCTGGCAGTTTTCCGGTGGTTGCAGTGCTGGTTCACCTTTAAATTCTGGATCGTATAAAATTTATTACACCAATGCCGCAGGCTGCAACTCTTTACCAGCTTATTTTTGCGCAGCAGGTAATGGAGGCAGTGCATTGGCCGGTTCGTTGGCCGTGCCGGTAATTACAGCTCCGTCAAATACTGTTTTTACAACAGCTACCAAAACCATTTCGGGTACTACCACAGCCAATGCAACAACAACATTATACATAAATGGCATAGTTGCACAAACCGTAACTGCAACAGCCGGAGGCGTATTTACATTTACCGGCCTTAACCTGTTAAACGGCCAGCAGCTTTATATATTGGTAGAGTTAAATACCGGTACCGTAAGTACCAGTTTCTGTGCCAATCAAACTCCACTGTACACTGTAAGTTGTTTTACCAATACACCCTTAATAAATGCCGATAATAACAGCCAGCTTACAGCAGGCGCACCCATTACCGGTACATCAACAGAGCCACCCGGTACTACCATCCGGGTGTACACATCGGGTAATACGTTGGTTGCTACTACTACCGTTCAGGCAAACAATACCTGGTCAACCGGTAATGCAGGTACAACACCGTCATTATATAATGCAGTAGCTGCCACCACCTATTATGCCAATGCACAAAATGGCACTTGCGGATTAAGCAGCAATTCGGCCGGGTTTGCAACACTGGCACCAACGGCTGCTGGCAGATGCGGAACCATTACAGGCCCCATTGCAGCGGGTGCCACCAGTATTTCCGGAACATTAACCGGAACGTTCAGTACAACTACTGTAAATCTTTATTTAGATGGGCAGTTTATTGGCAGTACTTCAACATCAACAACAGCCTGGGGGCCCATAACTGTAAACAGTACCATTAATAACACATTATATTCAAATGGCGTATTGTCTATCGGCATACAGGAAAGTGGCAAGCAGGAAGTGCTTTGCCCTGCATCTGCCCAGGCAATTACCTGTACGCCCACACCAGTTGCACCTGTTTACAGCCCTGCTGTAGCCAATATATTACGCAATCAAACTGTAACTTATACCATTTCAAATGCAGCTTCGGGAACATTTTATGCCTTGGCCGACTCTGCCAGCGGCCAGCCGCTTGGCCAGGGTAAATGGGCCCCGTCAAACGGAAACCTATCTATTACCACCAATCCGTTTACTGTTTCCGGAAGCTTTAAAGTAGTATTCAGATCAACCTCTTTATCGGGCTTAACCCAATGTAGTGCAGTATCATCTACCGGTATTGTGAATGTAAGCAACATTACTTTACCCTTAACACTTATTCAGTTTAAAGGAAAAAAACAGGCAGATAATATTTTGCTGGACTGGACAACAGCAAACGAAACCCAGGTAAACCGCTTTGAAATTGAACGCAGTGCCAATGGATCAACATTTGATAAAATGGGCACACTAACGGCAGCCGGCAACAGCAACAGCAGCAAAGCCTATTCTTTTACCGATACCAACCCCCTTGCTGCCGTTAATTATTACCGGTTAAAGATGATAGATAACGATGGCAAATACAGCTACAGTAATGTGATTGTATTTATGGGCGACCGCTCAAAAGGAATTGTTGTAAGTAATATAAAACCCAATCCTTTTACCGAAACTATAAACCTGGGTATTGTGTTAGAGCAGGCACAGTCATTAACTGTTCAGCTGGTTGATATGGCAGGCAGGGTGGTAGCTACAAAACAGGTTCAGGCAAAAGAAGGGAATAATGATATTGTGTACAGTGGCCTGGCAAAGCTATCTCAGGGGATCTATTATATCAGGATAATTACAACAGATGCCATGCTGCAACAAAAGGTTTTAAAAATAAAGTGATAAAAAGATTATCTTAAATTAATTAAAAGCCGGCTCAATAGTATTGAGCCGGTTTTTTTATTGCAGGTATTTGAACTTTCTGCAGCATCCGCCTTGGATTGCTTTTTCAATTGTTCCCATGATATTGATTACGGGGGGAGAAGAAGAAAAGGTATTCTTGTAAAAGCTATTTGTTCCCGTGAAAACACCTTTATAAAAAAGGGGTTTATACTTACATAAAAATTTTTGTTGCTACTACTTTAGCGGAAATATAAGATTAAAATTAGCTTAACCCCTGATTTTAATCTTACGCTTTAAAAAACTAATTTATGAGCAAAAAATTTTGGATTTTGTCAAAAGAAAACACAGCACCGTTTATAGTAGTTGCATTAACTTATTTTTTATTACTCGGTTCGCCCTTTGTTTATTTTCTGATGTTGAAAAGCAGGCCACATACATCTATGTCTGTTGACTTGGTTAAATATACCCCACCAAAAGACACTGTACATGTGCGACAAACAGTTATGAATGCAGACAGCACTGTTGATAGTGAAGGAAGTGGCCAGGCACAGTTAAACGAATTTGATGACGATACAAATAGTAGTACTTCGGATATTCTTACAAAAAATATGACAGAATGGAAGAAAGATGCAGATTCACGTGGCTTCATAATTTTAACCAGGCTGGCAATTTTTAGCATTATGATGGCATTTGGAGCTCTTGGAGCCGCAGTAAGTGTTATTAGCAGAACCAGGGATAATAAATCTGTATTAAGCAACATTAGTTTGGCTGAAGTATTATCCATTCAAACCATTGGGGCAATATTTGCCTGTATACTTGGCCTGGCATTTATGGGAAATTTATTAAGTGGTGCTATTTTTCCTAACCCCTCGGTGTTTTACAGAATTATATATATCCCGGCTGCTTTTGCTAAACTCCTAGTATGGGCTTTTATTGCAGGATTTTCTGAAAGGCTTGTCCCCAATGTTTTAAATAATCTTATAAAAAAAGCAGAAGAAAATAATGAAAATGCAGATCCCAAAAATACAGTCACTATTTAAGTTTAAAATGATAATTGTACTTGTTAATAATTCCTAGCAGAAAAAAATTATGAAAAAAATTGCAGACTTTTATTTAAGCACCTTATTAATCAACAGCAAATTCAATTCAACGCAATCCAATCCGGATCAGCAATTACTTTTTCCTGATTTTCTGGCAAAGCTTAACACCTGTATAAAACAGTACAAAAAATTATACCCCAACCAGGATATTGCATTTACCGAAACTTACAGAAGCAATGCCCTGCAACTGATACACTACAATAACGGCGCAAGCAAAATAAAAAAGAACGGTATGCACCATTATGGCATAGCTGCCGATAGTATTTTTATAATTAACGGCAAAAGAACCTATAAGGGCGATGTAATGGCACTGCGAAAAATTTACACAGATAACGGTTTAACCATACTGGGTATGTGGGATGCACTGCATGTGCAGTTTATAACCGTTGCCGATCAGCAACTGCTGCGTGATACCGTTGCTGCAGCCATATCTAAATTTCAAAAAGATAATGGATTACCGGTAACAGGCGAAGCCAATGCTGCCACAATTGCAAAAGCAAAAGTAGTTTTTGGAGGTTAACCATCATCAGCAAATTACCTGTACAATGGTTACTGATTTAAACATGCTCCACAAACCACCACCATCAAAAAACTATAAACCCCTTTAAATTTATTACATGAAAAAATTTATGCTTCTTATCACTTTTGCAGTATCACTAAAAATGTTAAATGCCCAAACTATGGGCGCTGGCTTCTGGAGTACCAATAATACAAATGGCTATACCCGGATAACGGTATCTAACAATCCAGACACTAAGGTTTACCAGTTAGAATCTACTTACAACCAGGATACGGATGTGTTGTTGTATAATGTTATTGTGGATGGCGTTACATTACCAATAACTTTTCACGAAGGAACTATGGTGGTAGTAGAAGGTAAAAATATTGCCATCAGGCAGGTAGCACCTTTAAAAAAAATGATAAGGGGTACCTGGAAGGTTGTGCAGCAAGCAGAAATAGCCGCTAACATCTTTCAATGGTTTTTTGTACCTCGTATAAATGTTGATCAGTTAATTGCATCGTTAAAAACAGAACAGGAATTTCTGTTAACCATCACCCCGCAAAGCCCCAATTGTACCAATACCAGCTTTACTGTAATTATTGATGGCCAGCCCGTAAAAGATGATAATAACAATGTGCTTATATTTCCCGAAGGCAGCACCATATCAGGCAAAGGAAAAGTTATTTCACTGAGGGCCGCAGGCACCTGCACCGGTAACAATACCATTAATGGAACACTGAACCTTAAAAAGTAAGTTGGTTTACAATTCTATATTTATACTTTGGCATAAACCAAGCTTGGCCGCAAAAGTCTATTTACAGTCAATAAAATATATGCTGTTATGAATTAACCGGAGCTTGCTTAGCAGAGTATCTTAACAGTAATTAAATTACTTTGATGAGGTATTAAAAGCAATCACTTTCTTTTTTACCAGCCATTAACAAAAAGATCATTCTCTATTACCTGTGCTTTCGTAACTTTATGTTTCATCAAAAAAAAGGAGGTATTGCATGCAATCTACAGATTCATCATGGAAGCCTTCGGTTAGTTTCGCCTAACCGGGCTTACTTCATAGAACAATTCTGTCCTGCTTAAAGCGGGAGAAGCCACTCAATGCTTTGGGTGGCTTTTTATATTAGGCTTAATACTTGAAATTGCATCAAACATGAAAAACCTTTGAAGATATAAATAATAAGCATTAAATTTATTACTAACTCGTTTTAAGTATCTTCACGCTTGATAAACTAACTGCCATATTAATTTTTGAAAAACGAAAAACGGACACGGAAAGAAATCATTGACAACCGACTTAAACAAGCCGGCTGGAATGTTACTGACCGGACTCAGGTAATTGAGGAGTTTGACATCATTGTTGACGACAACCTTGTTCAAGAAGCAGCAACCCCATATGGATGACATCATTTTAGCGACTATGTTTTATTAGGCAAAGATGGAAAGCCGCTTGCTGTTGTTGAAGCAAAGAAAACAGCCGCTGATGCTGCTATAGGAAGAGAACAAGCCAAACAATACTGCTTTAATATTCAAAAGAAACACAATGGAGATTTGCCTTTTTGTTTTTATACCAATGGTAACGACATCTTCTTTTGGGATTTAGAAAACTATCCACCTAAAAAAGTTTATGGTTTCCCTACAAGGGA